>JAMOBI010000069.1:0-15036 GCA_039908105.1 Magnetococcus sp. YQC-9 | reverse complement strand
AGAGCGCGCTCAAGTCAAAGTCAAAACCCTGGGAGATGAATCTCCCAGACCCTCTCTTTTTTTTTACCAGTAAAAGCGAATCATGCCAGGCTGTCAAATCAGCTCTGTCGACCCACTACGCATCCCAAAACAGGTGCGGTTTAAACATTCCAAGCTGGTTGCGGTTTATCTATTTCTTCACACGCCGACTCAAATAGTGACGATACAGCTCGGAAACCTCGGCATCGCGTCCCAGCGAGCGTACCACCTGCTGGGCGCGATCGCCATCGAACTCCTCGATCACCTGGGCCACGATCTTCTGGTTGTTCTGCGCCAGCCTCTCCAGCAACGCCTCTGCGGAACGGGTGAAACTGCTGGACATCCGCTCGTTGAACCCCTCCACCGCTGTGATCAACGCCTCCAGCGCCTCGCGATTGGCACGCATCGACCCTTCATTGGCGCGTCGCGTTTCGCGCGCCAACTCGCCCAAACCGTCAAGTCCTTCGGATTGCCGCTCCAAGGCCCGCGCAGCCAGCTCCATGCGATCGACGATCCGCATCCACGACTCCTGTTCGACACGTGACAACGGACTGGTCGACTCGGAGGTGCGCAGCACCACTCCCTGGAGTTCGCGCGCCAGATGATGTGCCAGTTCGCGCGCCATCTGGCGCCCCTCTTCGCGCACGGCTTCGACCAGCGGTCGCCAAGCGGTCGGATCGGGCGCAAGCAGCGTGGTGGTCGGGGTCAACACGGTTTCGACCGGGGCCGGCAGGGCGTGGTCGGCAACCGACGCCTCCGGCAGACGCTCGTCGATCAAGTCGCGCAGCTTCTGGTTCTCTTCGCGCAGCACCGCGATCACCGGGTCAAGCGACACCGGCTGCACCGGAGGCAGCGCGATCTGACGGAAATCTGAAGAACCCTCCGGGATGCGCGCGTTGATCAACTCGCGCAGCTTTTGGTTCTCTTCGCGCAGCGCATCGATCACCGGTTCGAGCGAGACCGGTTGCACCGGGGGGATCACCACCGGGTTGGCACTGCCCAGCGCATCCGCCGGGATACGCGCGTTGATCAACTCCCGCAGCTTTTGGTTCTCTTCGCGCAGCACCGCGATCACCGGCTCCAACGTCACCAGCTGAAAGGCGGGCGGCGGGATGGCGGCTGCGCCGATCGCGGTCACCGGTTGGCCATGTCCACTCTGGATCTGCCGCATGGCGAGCAACTGTTCGTACAACAACTGTTCGCGCGTAACGAATTGAAACCGTTGAGTCAGCTGTCCGTTCAGCCGCGCAAATTCCCGTTCGATCCGCTGTTGCCCGGCGCGTGCCTGTCCGTGAAACAGCCAGGCGGTCAGCAAGCCGGAGATCGAGGCGAAAAATTTGAAGGCCGCCATCCCGAGCATCCCGCGTATCGCCTGTTGCGCGGCAGCGGCATCCCCGGGGGTCACACCGTTTGAGGCCAGCTGCAAGGCGCCGATCAACCCGACAAAGGTCAACAGCACTCCAACTCCGGCCAGTTGCAACGGCAGGGTGTGCAACCGTCGGGCATGCGCGTTGCCAACGGACAACAGCGCCAGATCAAAATGGCTCTCGGCGCGGGTGCTGCAAAAGACCGGCAACACCTGGCGGTCACCGGGATCGATTAACGAAGCGCGGAAGGCACGCCAAGCCGCACCCAGTGTGGGTAGTTGTTCCAGACCGTCGTTCAAATGGTGGAAATGGGGAGCAAAGCGTTCCGGGTCGTCAGGGGTCTCATCACACGCCTGGCTGGCCAGGAGAATCTCGCGACGCAAAGGGGCGAGCCAGGCCGCATTTGTCTGCCACCAGGCCACCATCGCCCAAAACGGCGGGATGGCTGCCGCGATCCAGGGAGCCGCAGGATGGTTGAGTAGTTGAATCAGCCATGCAAACATGACGCGCGCTCTAAAAATCTGGCAAGAATAACTGTTTAAACCGCATCCATCACGGGATCTGTCGTTTCTACTGGCGGGGTCCTTTGGGCCAATGGCCCCTGGTGGGATCCAAGGGCGAAGCCCTCGGGACTTTGCCTTTCATGCGATTTTCACGATCCGCGATTGACGGCTTGTTCTGGCGATGCTTTCAAAAAGAGGTTTTGCAAAAGGCGCAAAACCTCTTTTTGAAACCACGGCGGCGCGCGGCGCATTTTTTCGCAAAAAACGCGCAAAAATGCTTCTTTTGAAGAGCGCGCTAAAATCAAAGGCAAAATCAAAACCCTGGGAGATGAATCTCCCAGACCCTCTCTTTTTTTTACCAGTAAAACCGTGACTTCTTTTACTCCGCCAACGCACTCCAGCGCCGGAACGCCTCGATCACCACCGCCTTGACGTGCGTATGATACCCCCCATAGCGCTCCCGCAACGACCCGACCAGCAGGCTTTCATCGGTGGCCGCTGTCAACGTCTGCGCATTCGGCAACACGTTCTCAAACACCGGAATCCCCATCTGCCCGGCCATCGCATGCACCAGACCGATGTTGCGTTGATACTGCTGACCCCGCTTGTCCGCACGATTGAGCAACATCCCCAAGCAAACCGGACGCTCCCGACCACCACGTTCGCGCGCATAGCGGATCATCTCCACGGTATCGGGCATCGCCTCGATCGAAAACCGCGACACCTCCACCGGGACGATCACCGCGTCACTCAACACCAGGCCATTGACCGCCAACAGATTGCGCTCGTCGATGTTGCCCGGCAGATCCAACAAAACGACATCAAAACGACTGGCCAACAACGGCCCCAACCGGTCCCGCAGGGTGGTCAGACGATGCAGCGGATTGACCTCAAAGGCAAAACCACTCGCCTTGTCCGACACCATCACCGCCACCTCCTGGATCGAGGTGGCACGCCCCGGCACCACGCTCGCCGGACGATGCAGCAAGTAAGGCTCCACCGGGACCATCTGTCCCGCATCCAGCCGACGCGCCAGATTGCCGATGGTCCAGCCCGCTTCGCGCGCCGCATCCAGACCCGCACGCCCCAACAACGCCGTGCCGCACGATCCCTGTGGATCCAGATCAAGCACCGCAACCCGCAACAGCCGCTCGCGGATCATCAGCGAAGCGAGAAAATCGGCCATGAACACGGTCAAGGTCGATTTGCCCACCCCACCCTTGTTGTTATAGATGGCAATGGCGTACATCCTGAAAACCCCGGATCACCCTCCTTGTGAGACCGACTTGATGGCACGATCGTTGCAATAATCTGCGTGGAATTTGCTTCCCCAAGCCTCGAAGGAGACCGCCATGAGCCGTGAAATCCAGTCATTGCAAGAAAAAGTCGATTTTCTGCGTCAAACCCCGCACGTCTATGACATCGTCACCACCCACTGCGGCGTCAGGGATCTGACGAACCTCAAGGGGATCACCCCGGGCGCCCTGCAACGGGTGCAGCGCTATGTGGATTACTACTACGGGATCTTCGCCTATCCCTATTGAGTCTCATCCACCAGGCACACCAAGCCAGTCTGGAAAACAATTCCGGGGAGTCGCCGCATCTGCGGAGGCTCCCCGTTTTGCTGTTACGCCCGCCATATTCCCCACAGGGCGGAAAGAGTCGGGTTCAACAGGTCGTTTGAACGCACTTAAGCCTTCCCCCGTGCTCCGGTTAACCGGATTCCTGCCGTCAACTCTCCTCATCTACCAAGGCACAAACCTGTTGATAAAACTCATCGGTCGCGAGGCACTGTTCATGTCGTAGCTCATCACGTTCATCGCCCCGGTCATGGCATAGACCGCCTGTCCCATGGAGGCGACATTCTGACTGATCGGTGCCAGGGCATTCATCTTCTGGTTCAGATCGGTCATGGTTTTGTCCATGTTCTTGATGCTGCCGTTGAGCGTGCCCACGTTCTGGTTCATGCCCGCAACGTGGGTACTCATCGTATTGACCGAATCGGTGATGTTCTCCATGTTCTCGGCCATGTTCTGCAGATCCACGGACATGGTCTCCATGTTGTCGCTGATGTACTCCAGATGGGTGGACATCAGCTCGATATTGTTGGAGAGCATGGCGATGTGGTTGGAAAGGCTGCCCATGTTCACGCCCATCTTCGGATCGATGGAGGAGGCCATGGTGCGAATGTCTTGGGTGAGGCTGTAGATGAGAAAGAAGCCGTACATCGCCAGAATGATGAACGCAAACAGCGACGGATAGACGATCAGTTCCCAGCGGCGCGCGCTTTTGTCGAAGCTCTTGGCAAACTCCGAGAGGATCATCGCCGAACATTCACCGCACTCCCGATAGCGTCCGGCAGGCACGATCGGCATGTTTGGCGCCATCTGTTTCTTCGGGGTCGCAGAACCCTCCTTGTTGCCAGGGCTTGAGGAGTCCTCGGCAGGCTCGCGCGGAATGGCGGTATCCGACATATGGATCAAGCTCCTTCTTTGGATGAACGCGTCTCCGGTTTCTTGCCGGATGAGACCAGGTCCGGATAAAGAGGGACCATCAGTTCCAGAAACTCCTGGGTTGCCTTCCCGCTGGGCGACAACTCGAAAACCGCTCGCCCCTCGCTGAACGATCGACGATAGGCCGTCCGTTGCGCAATACGGGTTTTTAAAACAGTCACGCCCGGCAGGGTGGCCAGGGCGGCTTCGGTTTCGTCCGATTCCCGCATCATGGGATGTGTATCGGCTCGATTGATGAAAAGATAAATCTCCGGTCGCTTCCCTCGGGCCGGGGCGGTCTCCTTGACGATTTCCAAAAAGCGTGCCGTGGACCAGACATCCGCCTGACTCGGCGGTACCGGGGAGAGAATCCGATCCGCTTGCGCGATCGCCTGCCGCATGGCCCAGAGATTGGAGGCACCGACATCCACCAGCACCTCGCCCTGGTGGTTGGCCATGATGCGTGCCGGATCGCTCTCCGAGCGGAAAACCTTAATGTCCGGTTTCACCCCCTCCTCGCGGCGCACTTCGACAGCATCGCTCAAAGTTGCCTGCGGATCGAGATCGAACGTGATCACATCCTGGCCGCATCGTGCCAGCCAGACAGCCAGATTGAAGGTGATCGTGCTCTTGCCGCAGCCGCCTTTCAAATTGCCAACGACGGTGATCATGCTCTGCCAGGTACCTTTACACCCAATATGGAGCGGTCGAAGCCGGAATCGTGTTAACTGAGGCCAGGATCTCAAGCCTTGTCAATCTACGCAAGAATTGTCAGGAATTCAAGTCTTACCGGCGGGGCCTCATTCCAAGGTGGAGTCGTGGTAACCATTCAGGCCACCTCATCTATACGGGAGGCTGGGGATCTTCACTCCCAAAGAGCCCTGTAACCATTGTTTCCTACTCCTTCGTCTGCACCACACGCGAAAAATCGATCCCACCCGCCTCGAACTTCCGCCCCCCTTCCAACGCCCCACGCATCACCCACGGCTGCATCAACCCCTGATAACGCTCAACCTCCGTCACCACACCCCGCAACGCGGTGACCACATCCACCTGCAACTGCGCATCCACACGCCGCTTGCCACAATCCACCTCACCCGTACCGGTCATCTTCAGATCCGGACCACTCACCACCAGATCCGTACTCGACCAACGCCCCTCCCCCATCTGGAAGGTGGCGACCAGATCGGCAAAACGACTCTCCTCCATACTGACCGCTGAAACACGCTGACGCAGGAACGCCGCATGCGCCTGCCGTACCTTGCCCACGAGATCCATCCCGACGATCACGCCGTCCTTCATCTCCAAACGGGCCTCACCCGTCAGATTGCGCCACAAGGCCAACCGCTCACGCCCTCGCGTCGTCACCTTCGTCGTCCAACTGGCCACACCATCCACGCTGCTCGTCGTGGCAAACCAATCCTTCACATATGGCCCGAACCGAACCCCCCGGGCCTCCTGCTCCAGACGCAGAACCGGCTCCCCGTCGCGTTGATCCAACTCCAGACGGCCCCCAACCCGACCGCCGTTCACCCCATACGAGAGCGGATCGATCCGCATCACCCCATCTTGAGCCACGATGCGCGTCTCAAGCTCGGACAACTCCCCTTTGGGGGTGATCAACTGACCCGCACGCAAAACCCCTTCGATCTGCCAGGCGCGATCCGGCCACGCAATCACCCCATCCTCACCCCCCTCACCCTTGTTGACCGCACCCCCGCCGGATAGAAGCGGCACGAAACGGTTCAGATCCAGCGTATCCGCCCGCAGGTCGAATCGCACCTTCGGTTGATCCACCGACCAGCCAGCCGAGCCGCTCACATGGGCATCGTCCACGCCGAGCGAAAGGCGCGGCAGACTCCACTCCCGATCCCGGATGACAAACGCCACCTCGGCCTCGGCCCCTGCGCACACCTTGCCATCTGCCGGCGCGGGTATCGTCCGGCCCAGGGCGATCAACAAAGCCCGGAAATCGAACCGTTGCGCATCAAGAGTCCCCTCGATCACCGCCGGCTGACCCGCCCCCTGCATGGCACCGGTCACCTTGAGGCCCGCCGGCCCCTCGATCTCCACATTGTCCAATGCCCAGACACGTTGCCACGGATCTGCGGAGAGATCCGCCGCCAGCCGTGCCTGCACCCCTGCCGGCGGTAATCGGGCGGATTTTATCAACAACGTGGTGGCGATCTTGGGTGCTGCCAACCGTCCACTGGTCAGATCGATCTCCATGCGCCCCTGATACCCCAAGGCCAGCTCGCGCAACCATTCCCGATCCGACCAGAGATTGGCCGCCACCTCCAGACGGCTCCACGCCGCCTGCCTGGCACGCATATCCATTTCCAGCTCACCTTGCAGACGCCCCTTGACCTCTTTGATCACCCCGTCGCGGATGGCGGAAGCCAGCTGAACACTCACCCCTTCGAGCCCCACCCGCCCCGGCGCCAGGGCGCGCATCTGGGATTTGAACTCCACCCGCCCGCTTGCGGCATGCAACTGGTCGATAAATCGGAAGGAGCTGGCTACCGCGACCGGACGCCCGGGATGGATCGGGCCGGTTTTGAGTTCCAACGGTTCGATCAACAACTCGGAGGCGGTGCGTACGTCCCGAAAGGTGAGCGAGGAAGAGGAGAGTTCGATGCCGCCGATCGACATGCCCAACAATCGGCTCACCAGCGATTCAGGAACAGAGTGTGGATTGTTGGAAGCGGCGCCAGGAGATCCGACGCCACTTCCCGATGCGGATTCGGCCTGGATTCGGTTGCCGTTACGCAGGCGGGCCAACGGCTCTTCCCAGTTGGCACGGCCATCCTCCCGGGTTTTCAGATGCAGATGGAGTCCGCGCAGCTCCACGCGATCCATTTCGACGCGACCCGACAACAGCGGCACGAACTTCACCCCAACGACCAGGGATTGCGCCACGGCCAGCGGTTCCGTGCCAAAAGCCGGATCCTCCTCCAAGACCAGATCGCGCAGGATCAACTCCAGGCTGGGGAAAAAGGCCAACCCCAGATCCCCGCGAATGGTCAAAGCACGTCCGGTGGCGCTCTTGACCAGCGCGCCGATCGGTGCGCGATACTGATTCGGATGAACCAGTACGGGCACAGCGATCGCTGCGATGAGCACCAGACCCATCACGACCGCCGCCACCCGCACTCTACGTTTCAGGGTTGGATTCATCATCCCCTCCCCCTGCCCAGAGTGTACACGATCCGGCTTGCCGGAACGACAATCACATGATCCGCAACCGCTTCACCGGCTCGCCGTTTACCAGATGTTCGTCAAAGATCTCGACCACATCCTTGGGCTTCACCCCGCCATACCAGACCCCCTCCGGATAGACCACCACGGTCGGTCCCTTGTCGCATGGACCCATGCAGAAGGTGCCGGTGACCATGATCTGCTCAAACAAACCCCGTTTTTCGATCTCGCCGGCAATCGCCTCAAAGACCGAACCAGCACCCGCGCCGCCGCAGGAGCCGCGCGGATGGCCCGGTGGACGTTGATTCATGCACACGAAAAGATGATGCTTGAGTTTCATCGCGTGAATTACCCTCCCGACAAAAATTGAGGTTCGTGAATATTGGGGGTTGATTTTGGGTGCCAAATCCCTGAAAGTCAATCAAAAGAGATTGTCCCGACCGCATAGCCCCCCGGTAGCGCGTTTCATCTCTCTGTCTGGCTGTGGCGAAAATCACGCCGTGCGGGAATGGGACTTGCTGTTTCGGAAAATTATGATATGCTAATGTTCGATCCAATGCACGAGGAAACAGAAAGCTGAAATATAACTTTTTTTAAGTTTCACCCAACCCGATCCCTGCTGAAAGCCAGCATATCGATCATGGATTCGGGTGTTTACGAGTCTGTTTCAACCCGGAGTCAAGAATCTTTTTTGCCAAACGTTTCGCAACCCTTTCATCGCAATACTTGAGGAGATGCCATCATGCCGAGTTTTGAACTGAACGGCCGCACCTACGAGACCGACGAGGACGGTTACCTGGCCAATCTGACCGATTGGAGTCAGGATGTTGCCGGTTATCTCGCCAAGACCGAAGGCGTGGAGATGTCCGAGTCCCATTGGGAAGTGGTCAATTTCCTGCGCGAATATTATGACGAATACAAGATCGCCCCGATGATCCGCATCCTCACCAAGGCCATCGGCAAGAAGCTCGGCAAGGAGAAGGGCAACACCAAATATCTGTATGACCTCTATCCGGGCGGACCCGCCAAACAGGCCTGCAAGATCGCCGGTCTCCCGAAGCCGACCGGCTGCGTGTAATCCAGGCCTTTTGTTTTTGAATGCCATGATCCGTTCGGATCGGTTTGTTCAGCAACCTGATCCGAACGGGGTTGAAATGGTGGATGACCCGATCTTTTTTTTAGATCGGGGCGCTGACCCATTTTCATGCCTCATCCCTTTTCTTGCGAATATGGGGAAAGCCGGATGTTGACCCTCCTCGCCTATGTTGTCCTGACCATTTTTCTGCTTGGATTTTTGAGCCGGATTATCATTTACGCCCGCGCGCCCGCCCCGCTCAAGATCGCCACCACGCCCGCCCCGACCACGCTGCCGGGGGTCGCCTGGCGACTCTTCACCGAGGTCGTTTTCTTCAACAGTTTATTCAAGAGCGACAAGCTGGCCTGGGCCGGCGGTCTGGCCTTTCACGGCGCCATGGCCGTGGTGCTGATCCGTCATCTGCGCTATTTCGTTGATCCGCTCCCGGCCTGGGTGGGCCCGCTCCAGATCTTCGGCATCGTCGCCGGCATCGTCATGGCTGCGGCCCTGGCTTTTCTGCTGCTGCGCCGTTTCGTCTTCGAGCGGGTCAAATACATCTCCTCCAAGGCTGATCACCTCTTCCTGGTTCTGCTTTTAGCCATTGCCGGATCCGGCCTGTTGATGGACTTCTGTGTGCGTCCCAACATTGTGGACATCAAGACCCGGATGATGAGCATGTGGAGTGCCATGACCGGCCTGCCGCCTCTCAATTCAGCAGGCGACGTGATCTTTTTGCTGCATATCCTTCTGGTCGGCCTGCTGTTGGTGATCTTCCCCTTCAGCAAACTGATGCACGCGGGCGGCATTTTCTTCAGCCCGACGCGCAATCAGGTCGACAATCCCCGGGAGAAGAAGCACGTCACCCCCTGGGCAGAACCGTGACTTGATCTCAATGAGAGCCAAAGAGCGCAGCGGCTTGCATTCGCGCCCCCAAGAGTTGATCGCAACCTTCGTTTCAGGAGTCCTCGCGTGGCTGACTATCATGTTCCCGTAGTCGGGGATGACATCAAAACGCCAGATCTCAAGGCCAGCACCATGGCTCATCTGCAACCCTATCCGGCCACGGCCAAGCATATGGATCCGATGGGCTTTCCGGGTGAGCGGGTGGAAAACTGGCAGCAGAAGGGCATTGAGAAGCTCGGCGAACTGCTGAAAAAATACCGTTCGCTACAAGTTTATCTGGACATCTGCGTCAAGTGCGGCGCCTGCACCGACAAATGCCACTATTATCTCGGCACCCAGGATGCCCACAACATGCCGGTCAAGCGCGCCGAGTTGATGCGCAGCGTCTACCGGCGTTATTTCACCCCGGCGGGCAAGCTCTTTCCGAACCTGGTGAATGCCACGGATTTCGATGAAGAGACCCTCGGCAAGTGGTTCACTTATTTTCACCAGTGCTCGCAATGCAGACGCTGCTCGGTCTTCTGTCCCTTCGGCATCGATACCGCCGAGATCACCATGGCCGCCCGCGAGATCATGAACGCCATTGGTGTGGGCCATAAGTATTCGGTCGAGATCATTGGCAAGGTCCATCAACTCGGCAACAACCTCGGCATTCCGAAGCCGGCGCTCAAGGGTACGTTGGAGTTCCTTGAAGAGGAGATTCTTGATACGACCGGACACGACGTGCGCCTGCCGCTCGATCAGGAGGGGGCCGATGTGCTGCTGGTCGCCCCGTCGGCGGATTTTTTCTCCGAGCCGCACATTCAATCGCTGATGGGGTATGCCAAGGTGTTCCATCAGGCCGGCATTTCGTTCACCATCAGCTCGTATGCCTCCGAAGCGGCCAACTTCGGCATGTTCATCGGCTCGTATGACCAGCAGAAGAAGATCGCCAGGCGGGTGGTCGAGCAGGCGCGTGCCTTGAAGGTCAAGCGGCTGGTGGTCGGAGAGTGTGGCCATGCCTGGCGTGTGGCGTATGCCTTCTGGAACACCTTGAACGGTCCATTGGATTTTCTCGATCCACGTTATCCGGCACCCCAGCACATTTGTGAGTTCACCCACGATCTGCTCGGCCAAGGCGCCCTGACCCTCGACAGGGAGGCCAACGACAATTTGCGGGTGACCTTCCACGATTCGTGCAATGTGGCGCGTGCCACACGCATGGGGCCCAAGGCGGGCGGGCAGTTCGAGATTCCGCGCGATCTGATCCGGGCTTCCTGCAACCATTTCGTGGATATGGACGAGGATACGATCCGCGAAAAAACCTTCTGTTGCGGCGGTGGCGGTGGTCTGTTGACCGACGAGTTGATGGATCTGCGCATTCGCGGCGTATTGCCGCGCGTCACAGCCTTGAAGCAGGTCATGGAGCGTGACAAGGTCAATTTCATGGCGTTGATTTGTGCCATCTGCAAGGCGCAGTTCACTAAGGTGTTGCCGATGTATGGCATTCCGATGGATCTGGTCGGTGGGGTGCATCAATTGGTGAGCAATGCGATTCAGTTGGGTGCCAAAAAGGGCGTGGTGTAGCCCGCACCCAGCTTGAAATGTGTAGTTTTTACTGTTAAAAAAAAAGAGCGGGTCTGGGAGATTCCTCTCCCAGGGTTTTGACTTTGGCTTTTAGCGCGCTCTTCAAAAGAAGCATTTTTCGCGCCTTTTGCCAAAAAATGCGCCGCGCGCGCCAAGGCTTGCGGGATTGTTTTGCGCCTTTTGCAAAACAATCCCGCGAACATGGCTTAAGAACAAAGCCGCGTAACAGAGGCTTTCAAGGTTTAGTGACTGGCGTGCCAGCCCGTCGCAACCTATCAAATCAGCTTGGTTGATCCACTAGCCTGGAATGTATTGTTTACCAATAAAAACGACACATTCCAAGCTGGGTGCGATTTGGCCGTGTCTTGATCTCACCTTCAATCTTTTCTCCCCTCCGGATTTAAACGCATGAGCCGAAACGACGGACGCCAGCCAGATGAAATGCGGCCCGTAACCATCACCCGCCCTTTCAACCACCGCGCCGAAGGCTCCTGTCTGATCAGCTTCGGCCAAACCCGCGTGATCTGCACCGCCTCGGTCGAAGAACAACAACCGCGCTGGATGAAAAACCAGAATCGCGGTTGGGTGACTGCGGAATACGGCATGATTCCGCGCGCCACCCACGACCGCACCACCCGCGAGGCGAGCCAGGGACGCCAGGGTGGCCGCACGCTGGAGATCCAACGGTTGATCGGACGCTCGTTGCGCGCGGTCACCGACCTGTCCAAACTGGGCAAACGGACCATCTGGATCGACTGCGACGTGGTGCAGGCCGATGGCGGCACCCGTACCGCCTCGATCACCGGCGGCTTCATCGCCTTCATGGACGCCTGCCGCTGGCTGGAGCAGCAGGGAATGATCAAATCCCTGCCGATCACCGATTTCGTGGCAGCGGTGAGCTGCGGCATGGTCAAGGGCACTCCGCTGTTGGATCTGAACTATAAAGAGGATTTTGACTGCGAAACCGACATGAACTTCGTGATGACCGGCAGCGGAAAATTCATCGAAATTCAGGGCACAGCCGAGACCACTCCTTTTTCTTTGAACGAATTCAACGCCATGGCCAATCTGGCCAACAGGGGGATCGGGGAGTTGATCGCCTTGCAGAGAAAAACCTTTTTGGGAGAGCTCTCCTCGTGATGGAGAGGGCGGCAACGCCTCTCGCGCTCTACGTTCACCTCCCTTTTTGTCTTCGCAAGTGCCCCTATTGCGACTTCTTCTCCCTCCCCGACCGCCTGGACGAGGAGGCCACCTACGTCGCGCGTCTGATCGAGGAGATCGAATTCCGACGCTGCCAGTTTGACTCCGACCCGCGTTCGCTGCAATCGATTTTTTTCGGGGGCGGAACCCCCTCCCTGCTGCACCCCTCCTCCATTGAAACGATCCTTCAGGCGGTGCGAATCGCCTGGCAATTGGCACCGGGGTGCGAAATCACCCTGGAGGCCAATCCGGAATCGTGCCACGGCGAAAAGCCGCTCGCCTGGCGCAAGGCCGGGATCAACCGGGTGAGCCTGGGTGTCCAGGCGCTCGATGACGGGCGATTGCGACTGCTGGGTCGTCCGCACGATCGCAGCCAGGCGCTCAATGCCCGCGCCGCGCTGCGGGAGGCCGGCTTTGAGAACCTGAACGCGGATTTGATCTATGCCACCCCGGAGCAGAGCCTGGATCAATGGCGCACTGAACTGACCGAGGCGATCGGTTGGGGAGTGCCGCACCTCTCCTGCTACGCGCTGACGCTTGAAGAGGGAACCCCGTTCACGCGCCTCCACGATGCCGGACGCTTGAGAATGCCTCAGGAGGCGCTCTCCCGGCAATTTTTCGATTTCACCCGGTCGTATCTGGCGGATCACGGCTATGATCCGTATGAGATCAGCAACTTCGCCAAGCCGGGGTGGTTCTGCCGGCACAATCGCAACTACTGGGAGTATGGCGATTATCTGGGCATCGGCGCCGGTGCGCACGGCAAGTGGCGCGATGCAGCGGGTCAGAGCTGGCACTGGGCCAATCCGCCCGATCTGCTCCACTACCGGAGCACCCCCTTTGCCGCGCCAGAGCCGCTTTCGGCGCGCGAAGCCGCTCTGGAGTCGCTGCTGATGGGATTGCGGCTTAAAGAGGGGCTGTCACGGGCGCGCTATCGGGATTTGGCGGGCGTGGATCTGCTGGACGAACGCGCAGAGGCGGTGACGCGACTGATGGCAGCGGGATTTCTGGCCGTCAATGCCGAGCGGGTGTGCGTCACGGCAGCGGGTGTGGCCTGTCTGGATGCGGTGGTGGAACAATTGACTTGAGGTGTCGACCAGAATGTGACAATAAAAGAACTGGACCTTGTCCATTTTGATCACCAGGCTCTAAAGCCACGGCTTTCCGATCAGTCACCTTCGCGGCAATGCATATGAAAGAGCACGAAAAATGAATACCGTTGAGCGCATCCACGTTGAAATCGACCGATTGCCAGGCGAACTGGCTGAAGAGGTGTTGGATTTCATTCTTTTTCTGGGGCAGCGCCGCGCCATCCGCCCGAATGAGGAACAACCGGAATCGATTCTCGATCTGGCCCGAACCGCACAAAGACATTTTCCGGCAGTGAACGCCGAGGTCCGCCATCAGGAGTTTGCCGCCCTGCGAAACGAATGGGATCGTTTGCCGTGATACCCTCCTGCCTGCTGGATACCAATGTCTTGATCGATTTTCTCGGTCAACACCCGGCGCTCACCTTGCCAACCTTCCGCTCATGACCCGCAACATCGCGGATTTCAAACGTATTCCCGGTCTTACCCTCATCAACCCGTTTGCGTACACACCGCCTTGAAGCGCTCGTAGGCGCGGATTTCGTCATCGCGATCGCGCACGCGCCGCACATGCCGCAGGGGATTGTGCGCATCGTTCAACTCCAGCGTCACCACGCCATCCCACTCAAAGGTGGCATTCCCGGCCAACAGACCCGAATGGGCCGCACCCTCTGGTGCGCGCAGCGCGGTGCAGATCACCTGTCCGCCGGCATTGAAAACCCGGATCGAGCGACCAAAGGGCAACGCACCGTCCAGACAGGCGGCAAAGGTCGAGGCGGTCATGGCCGTGCCGCACGAGTGGGTCCAGCCCACCCCGCGTTCGTAGGTGGCCACGAACAGGCTATCGTCCCCGGTGACGCGACGCAGGCTGACGTTCACCCCGTCCGGAAAGAGCGGATGGGCACCGTTCGCCAGTCGACCGATGCGGATCAGATCCTCGCGATCCACCGCTTCAACCGGGGCACTGAGGTGCGGATTGGGGGCAGACAGGGCGGTGAACCGCAGACTGGCCGACAGGGAGGGCAGAACCTCGCGCACCACCTGATCCCCGCTCCAGACCATCGGCAGGGTGGCCGGATCAAGCGAAATCGGGCCGATTTCGGTTTCGCAGGCGCTAACCCCGGGGAAAAAGCCCTCCACCCGGCGCAGACGCAACGTCCCCTGCATCACCGCGATCCGTACCTCCTGTAAACCGCTCATCTCCAGTGTCAGACGTCCCAGACAGCGGATGCCGTTGCCGCACATGCGCGCCTCCGAGCCATCGGCGTTAAAAATGCGCATGCGCGCATCCGCCCCCTCGGCGGTCTGGTGAAACAGCACGCCATCCGCACCGATGCCGGTATCCCGTTGACAGAGATTGGTGACCAGACGGCTGCGGGTCGCCTCATCGATCGCAAGCGGGGTGACCATCTCGTCGATGAGCAGAAAATCGTTGCCTGAGCCGTGACATTTGATGAAGGGGAGTTCCATGATTCTGACTCTCGTGGCTACCATTCCAAGATGGTTACGGTTTAAACCGCACCTGCTTTGGGATGCGTAGTTTTTTGCAAGGCTGCGTGCAAGATGTGAGCGTCGTTTCCAAAAAGCGGAAACGACGCTCACGAAGGCCGCGCGCGGCGCATTTTT
>JAMOBI010000207.1:0-1873 GCA_039908105.1 Magnetococcus sp. YQC-9 | reverse complement strand
TTCGTACGCACCCTGATCTGGTTGCTGCTGATGGTGCTTGCGTTGGAAATGACGCATCTGTTGCCGGTCAAGAAAGGCAAGAAGGCTGTTGGCTATAATCGACATTTCACCTTGAAGGCAAACGATCCCAGACGTTTTGATATGATTCTCTACGGTCACTCGACCGCCAATACGGATCTGGATCCGGATTCCATGGCAACGGCGTTGCCCGATATGCGGATCTTCAATTTTTCTTTTCCCGGTGTCTCCATGAACCCGGTGATGTTTGCCGCGCTCGAGCGCATGCTTGATCCGCATTCCGTCAGAAAGATGATTTTATTGGCCTTCACCCCGGACAATTTGCGCGCAGCCGAGTCGATCAACGAAATCTATTATTATCCTTACAAGAATGTTTCGTGGTTGGACCTGCAATTGTACAGACTGAATCTGTATGAGTTGTTCACGCCGACATCCCCGGAGCAGTTGCATAAGGCCTGGGTGGAGCGGAACAGGAAAAAGGAATCGACCACACCTCCTGCCAAGTGGATCTGGCATAACGATACCGGTTGGCTGGAAGTTGAGACACAAAGATCCGCAGGCAATCATTTTTCTTCTCATGATTATGTAAAGAAATACCGTGAATTTGTGAACGATCTGCGCGTTTCGACGCCCGTCATGGAGCGACTTTTTGAACAGATCCGTCAATGGAGAACGCAAGGAATACGGGTGTTCGGGCACCGCTCCCCTCTGCCACCCGCGTTGGAACGAATCGCGGATGAGGTGAGTCAATTTGATGAAAAAGGGTTTGTCCGGGAATTCGAGCGTGCTGGAGGGGTTTGGATCGAGGTGGACTCCAATCACTATGCAACCTGGGATGGGTATCATTTGCGCTCAGAGGATGCAAGAAAGTTATCCGGATATTTGGCGGAAGTCATCCGTGGCCAGGGGTTGTGATCTCTTCTGGTATTTTTTACCCTGAAACTTTAAATCGCGCCTGTTTTTACCGTGGAACTCTGCCTTTGGCGTTCCACGGGTGGAGGGTGGGGGGCTCCTGTCATGCGAGTTTGGATGCGTAGCAGGTCAACAAAGCTGATTTGACCTGCTACAGCTTGGCAATTGCAATCCGCCTTTCAACCTGACACCACACGCGCGCCATATTGCCGATCAACCCATTGCCGATAAGCCCCGCTGGTCACATCTGTAACCCAGTCGGCATGTTCCAAATACCAACGCACGGTCTTGACAATCCCGCTCTGAAAAGTCTCATCAGGCCGCCAGGCCAACTCCCGTTCAATTTTTCTCGCATCAATGGCATAACGCCGATCATGTCCGGGACGATCTTTGACAAAGGTGATCTGCTCAGCATATCCCCGTCCATCACTCCGGGGACGTGCGGCATCCAGCACCGCGCAGATGGTCCGCACCACCTCGAGATTCGGTTTCTCGTTCCATCCCCCAATATTGTAGGTCTCACCTGGACGGCCCGCCTCCAAAACACGCATGATCGCCAGACAATGATCTTCCACATAAAGCCAATCGCGCACCTGCTGGCCATCGCCATAGATCGGCAGGGGTTTGCCGGCCAGGGCATTGTGAATCACCAGGGGAATCAGCTTTTCCGGGAACTGGTAAGGTCCATAATTGTTGCTGCAATTGGTGGTCAGAACCGGCAGGCCGTATGTATGGTACCAGGCGCGCACCAGATGATCGGAGGCGGCCTTGGAGGCGGCATAGGGGCTGTTGGGCAGATGCGGATGGGTCTCGGTAAAAGGGGGATCATCCGGCAGCAGTGTGCCGTAAACTTCATCGGTGGAGACATGCAAAAAACGAAAATCACGTTGATTCGGGCCGTCGGATGCGCTCTCTGGCAGGCGACCCCAATAATCGCGAGTCA
>JAMOBI010000068.1:0-15077 GCA_039908105.1 Magnetococcus sp. YQC-9 | reverse complement strand
GATCCATCATCACTGCCCTGATCACCGCCCGGAGTGCAAGCACGGAATCTTTAACAAAATTGGCAGCTTGAAAAAAATCCTCGCGGGAAGCGCAGAAACCTGGGGATAGTAGTATAATGACTTCCGGCCAATCCAGATTTCAATCATGCCGTTTGGGTGCACCGTCAAATGCGGTGGGGCATGCTGATCAGATGCGGCGAGTTCAACTTTGCGCCGTGCCTTTGCCTTACGGCGCACCGCGCTTGGATCGGTCCCATCTGCCAGAAGTCGGCGGGCTTCATCTTTCTGTTCCCGTGCATGCTCAATTGTCACGTTTGGATAGACGCCCAGGGCCAGGGTCTTGCGCTTGTCGCCAAAGCGGTAATCCATTCTCCACAATCTGGAACCGTTGGAGTTGACCAGGAGATACATGCCGTCTCCATCTGTCAGCTTGAACGGCTTGGCCCTGGGCTTTGCGTTGACTATGGCGGCTTCGGAGAGTGGCATGACTGTATCTCTTCTCGGGGGTGGCTAAGATACAGTCAGAAATACAGTCAGATTCGTCGGATGTCAACGGACCCCCTCGGACTACATCGGACACAAAAAAGCCCGCAAACGTTGATTTTGCGGGCTTTCTGGACTACATCGGACTGATTCGGACTGGTAAATGGTGGGGTGAACTCTACAGAAGTATTCGAGTAAATCATTGAAATTAATTGAATTTTTTGCATGCTGTTTTTCCGCATACCGTAAAAAATACCGTAAAATTTCTTTGCTGCCCTTTTCGTCAAAATCCCAACATAGGGCAAAACACGGCATAAACGCCAACAGGCCGGGAGTGGCCCGGCCTGTTGATCTTCATGGCGTCAGAGCTGATATCAGAGGCTTGAACCGTCGCGCATTGGCTTGCCTAAGCTGCGTTGTTCATCTGGATGCATTGTATAATATCGCTTGTTCGCCAACCCCTTGCACGCTCGCTCAATTTGACCGGGGGCGGGTAACGGCCTTCTTTTACCCCTTTGTACCATGTCGTCTTTGAAACGGGAATCATAGCGGGAATCCCCTTTTCCTGGTTTCCGATGATTTGCTCCAAACGCAAAAAGTTATCAGGATTCTTATTCATATCGTTTGCCTGTTCCCCGATGATCTGTTCGCCCATTTTCCCTATACTCCCCGCTCTTTCAGTAGCCCTTGAAGTCTCTTGGAAAGGTGCCGCCGCCGAATCCCGCAAACATCCGGGTGGATTCTCTTGTCCCGGAGGAAAGGAACTCAATTTTTCCGTGCGGTTTGTGCTCCCCATACCAACAGCTCATGGCAGCGCTCAAGACCAAATCGTCATGCGCCCCCTCGCGCCAAGCCTCGAAGGTATCATGCCCGCCCGCGTTGATCTTCACCTTGAAGTTCAGCAGCTCCTGAACAAGCAGGGAGGCATCTTGCAGCCCTTCTGCGACTTGAAGACGCTTGCTTTGCAACAGCAGTTGCAGCGCCCCCACTAGATCCCGTTTCGGCACCCGGAATTGTCGCCCCTCTTCCTCGCCCACCGCATCGCCACCGTGAATCAGGATGGAGATGATGGGAATTCTCTGGATCTCCCGCTTGAGCATATCCACCACCGGTTTGCCTACCCCGGTTTGATCAACGATCAGATGAGACTTGCCTTGCAACGGCTCCCGGCTGATCAGCGCCTTGACCCGTTCCACCTGGTCGGGATAGGGGGTGCCCAGGCGGAACCGTTCCAGGTGGCGCAAGTGGTAGCGGGAGGGCTGTTCTGCGTGAAAGCGTTGCAAGACTGTCAAGGCGGAATAATCCGCCGACTGCCCCAGATCCAAGCCGATCAGGAAATCCGATGGGGTGGCGTTATCAGTGGCGGGTTGCATTGATCACCTTCCCCCAAATCAAGGTCTTTTGGGTGACAACACCATTCGTTTCCCAAATGCCATGCTCGATCTTCTCCACCGCCAGCTTGACACCTTCCCAGCGCTTTCCCTCGCTCACCTGGGGTAAACCCGGCATGGTGATGATTTCCCCCACCTGGATCGGTGCAAACGGGGTTGCGGTGACGAATGATGCAACCACATGGTCTTGAACGCCGGTTTCCAAGAATTCCGTTGAATATTTAATGAAGTGGATATCATCGTCATACTGAATACAAGACATTGTTTAATCTCCACAATCTTAGAATAAAGGTTGAACATCGGGAGATAAAGCCGTCATTACGGCCTCGTAACTGAAAACCGAATCAATGCGTTCGGCAAAAACGCCCATGTACTCCTGATTGAACCAGAGCGACCCCAGGGAGAGGCGTTCTTTCTCCAGGAACTCCGGGGTGATCCTTGGGCATTCGTTGGCGGTCACCCGGATGCGTTGCCACTCGTCCCCGCCGTTGCTCCACTCCTCGAAGAAGTGTCCAATCTTGCCGAACGGCGTGGACATCAGAATCAGCCGGCCATCCGAGACCGCCAGCATGGGGCGGATGGAGCGGTAAAGGTCATCCTTGCAAAAACTTGCCTCATCCTCGATCAGCAGATCCACGGCGGAAAACCCCCGGATCGTCTCGGGGGAGGAGGGGAGCGAGACCACGCGGGAGCGGTTGGCCAGGGTGATGCTCAACTTGTTGTCCTCGTCCAGATCCGGCCTCTGATGCAACGCCTTCAAGAAGTTGGTCACCTTCACGAACAGCTCACGGGATTGGCGCAGTGATGGCGAGACCAGTAACACCAGGGAGCCGGGTTTGAATACCGCCGTATGCAGGGCGATGATGGCCGTGGTGGTGGACTTCCCGGACTGGCGACAGCAGTTCAACAGGATGCGCTTGGCCGGGGAGCGCATCGCCTGGATTTGCCAATCATCCGGGTTGAAGCCCAGACAGGAGATGGCAAACCGCGCCGGATCCAGGGCGTAGATCAGATTGTCGGCCAGTTCTTCAGGGGTTGCCATGTTCGTCCCTTACTCTGACGCGTTGACGTTGAAGCCGGGAAATAGGGCAATCAGGAGGGATGCGATTCCACCCATATCGGCGATGGTCGGCGCTTTGGGGGTGCGGTGCGAGGGTGCGATGTAGTGGCCGCACCGTGGATCGCAGATCCAATAGCCCAACCCCTGACCCAGGCAGTCCAGATAGTGGGGGCAATCATCGTGGCGCGCGCGGTCGGCCTCCTCTTCGGTCAAGGCACGATGGATCTGGACAGGCTGGCGCGATTCATCCATGATTCCGAACTCCCTCCAACGCCTTCACCACGGATTGGCGCGCCTCGGGAAAGGGTTCCAGGGCCTGAACAATCACCGCTTGAACGCTCACCCATTCAGTGGATATGAACAAGTTGATCGCGGTGGACTCGTTCAGCTCGCCGCGCAGCTTGGCCAACAATTCGATGATGCGCACCAGCTCCCGCACCCCGGACAGGGCCGCCGCGTAATTTCGATTCTCTTCTGCTTTGCGGGCGATGCGTGCGGCCTGCTCTTCAAGATTCCGCAGCTTGGACAGAAGGTCATCCCCATGCGCCGCCTCGGCGGCCTCCTGGCTTTTGGCCATGGCCTGGGGAATGTGGGCGGTCTGGTGGCGGCGCAGGGCATCCTTGGAAAGGGCATATTGGCGCGACAAAGCGCAGAATGTCTCTCCGGCAAGCAAAAATTTGTCAATCTCATTGCGCCGTTTGTGGATGCATACCGTGCAGGGGCGAGCCATGTTTTACGCCTCCGTCCGCTTCGTCCGTTCATCCAAGGCCGGGCCGGCCAACCAGTATCCGCCACGGAACCATCCAAGACGCTCGCCACGGTGCGCAAACACCAAATGCTCATGGTCGGCATGCAGCAACTCCGCGCCATAAGCCAGGATCACGGCCATGCCATGCAGATCGGCGACGTGTTGTTCCTCCTCCGGCCTCATGCCCAGGAAAAGGGAATCCCGATTCCAGCCCAGGGCGGCCAGTTGTTTGCCATGCATCCGCCGAAAGCGATCCAGGCCAACATGAACGGCCTGCAAGGGGAGTGTGGGGGCGACTGGTGGAACCCGTGTCGGGCGCGTGGGGGCGACTGGTGGAACCCGTGTCGGGCTGGTCAAGTCGGGTGGCGGCGCACGGTGCCTCATAAATTTGCCCCTTCGAGACCATCCAAGGTTGGCCAATCGATTCCAGCTTCTTCCATCTTGGCCAGGCTCAAGACGGCATATCGGCCTTTCTGGCCATCGACACGAAGAGAAGCGTTCCGCCTCACCAAAAAGCCATCGTGATTCAGATGGGAGACCAGACGTTTTGAGGTTTTGACCGGGAAGACGCGACCGTTCTTATCCAGGAAATCCAAAATGACTTTGGGAGAGATGATCAGTTGGCCGCGTTCGACTTTGAACGGCGGGCGATCATCCTTTCTGGCAAGGTCGATATCCCTGGCCAACCGGTCCAGAATCGCCACGGATTCGCGGCGGGTGATTTCTGAATCTGCCAGATGGGCATTCATCAATTTCGGCAGGGTCCGAAACGCCTCCTCGTTCTCGTATCCAGCGAACGCGCACAACTCCTCCATGGCAAACTGCAAGGCGGCATAATTTTCCAGGAAACGGCCCGTGTTGGTATCTCCTGGGGCCGCATTCATATGGGGAAGCAGGGCATCCCGGATTTGCCGCAGTCTTGCCTCGGCCTTGGGGCGGTCCCATCGGTCCATGAGCCATTCCGCCCACTCCCGCATGGGGAATGGTCCGGATGGGATGAACAGGCCGCCCTCAACCTTGATGCCATCGATATCGAACTGAATCAGCTTGGAATTGATCGCGGCATCTTGAATCGGGACGTCCTGTCCAACCAGACAGACCGGAGCGGCGACAAGATAACTTCCCTCCTGGCCGTGCGCGCGCTGCTCGTGACGATAGCCGCTATTGAGCAGATCCACGAATGCTTCAAGATCGCGTGGTGCGGCCCGGCTGATTTCATCGAACACGACCGGCAACAGATGGTTAGAAACTGTTTTCATCCGTCGGTAAGGGGTCTGCAATTCGGTGGGTTCCCTCGACAGAAACCCGGTCAAGGCGCACATCACCCGCTTGGCAATCAGCGTCTTGCCGCTCCCGGCATGACCCGATACCGCCAAGTGTGGCCAGAAGCCCAAAAAAACCTTCATGAGACTGCCCGCAAACCATGCAAACCAGATCACGCCAAGCCCGTCCTTGAGAACCCCGTTCAACTTTTCCAGGATTGGCTTGGCGGTTTCCGGCGTGGCATTCGGGAAACGGTAATTGTGGTATGGACACTCTTTTTCGCTTAAATATCCATTGGATGAATCAACCAATTGGACGGTCCCACCCACTCTTACCAATCCATAGACCCCAATCGTTTCATGTTTGTAGCGTTGGTCACGGCTCAAGGTCTGGATCATGCGGGAGAGCATAGGGAATTTGTGAAGCTGGCCGCACTCTACCCATAGAGTTGACTTCCCCGCTTCCGTTGCATCGATTACCTTTCGCAGCAAGAAGGGAAAATCAGGGCGGCGATAGATGACCAGGAGTTTGCGCCCGGAATATTCGCCGGCAGAGCCTCCCAAGGCTGTGGCCGAATCATGCACGGTGATGGGATCGACACGAAATATCCGGAAACCCGCTACCGGTTCCAATACACGTTCAGATGACCCGTCTTCGTTACTCTGGCGCACGAGATCAATCGTATCCAAGCCACAGATGTACAAGAAAAGGCGTTTGAATTCGGCTTCCGGAATCCATGGCGCCCCGGCGGGGAACATGCGGGTATCGGCCTTTTGCGCCAGCTCCCGGATTTCCTCAAGGCGCATGCCGGATTTTAGAGCATCGTTGGGATCTTTGTGCGGGGAGTTCCAAGCGACGATTTGTGCGGTTATCCCTGCCGACAAAGCGCGGTGGTAGAGGATGGCGGATGCCTTGTTTCCGGCTTCGTCTTGGTCGCCCAGGATCATCAGTCGTCGCCGATCCGTGAGCCAGGAAAAGGGAAACAGATTCGCCCCGGACGCAGACAAAAACGCCACCGCCGGGCAACCGGCGGCGGTCAGGGTCAGGGCATCGATTGGGGATTCCACCAGCCATATCACTTCGGCGCGTCTGACATCTGGCCCGGGCACGAACATTCCGCCCGATGCCTCACCAGTGGCCCGCATTTTGGGTTGGTGGCCATCCTCCAGATAGCGTTGGTTCAACCCGATCAGCTTGCCGTTCTCGTCCGTGACCGGGAAAACGATGGCCGGTCCATATGCGGATGGATCGCCTCTGTCCGGAGATGGAGCCCAATCGGAGAATCCGAACGCCCTTCCTTGCCACCGCTTCACCACGTCCTCTGGCAGACCGCGAACCTTGGTCAGGTAATCAGCAGCTTTGGCGAGGCTCGGAGAGCTTTGAGCTTTACGCCACAATCGTTGTTCAGGGCTGTCCGAAGGTTGAGGGATCACCGCTCCACGGTTCGGCTGGTCAACCGGGATCCCCTGGAAGTCATGCAAAAAGCGCATGGCATCAGATTTATCCCCCCCTTTGATCTTGAGCACTAAATCGATGGCGTCACCCCCATCATCAGAACCGTGGTCCTTCCATCTTTGCCTGCCGTCGTTAGCCTGGAAAATGGAAAGGGATGGCTCCTTTTCCTTGCGCCATGGGGCAAAATAGTTGCCCGTGTTTCCAGGGCGGCGGCAACCAAGGTGGCTGGCCAGTTGGTGAAGGTCGGTGGCGGCGGATAGTTGAGAAGCGTTCATATGAGGGTATCCCAATGTCTTTTAATGGACAAAAAAATTTAGCTTCTTCCTCTTTTAATTTCTGGAGCATTGAGCGCCAAATATGCAATTCGGTCAGCAATTCGAGAGATATTAATTATGCCGAGATAATCTTCCCACGCACTAAAGTGCGGCAAGCGCTCAATTAATTCCAATGGCCCCATTACAATCAATTCGTCATTACTGTTTGTTTTGTGAAACAGTTGTCCGTTTGCATAATACAAACCAAGGTCAAGAAATATCCCGGCAATCCATACTTCTTTTGTTCCGTAATGTGTATTTGTTTCAATCCCTTCAACAATAACATGCTGCTTTGTTTCACTAATAGATAATTTAATTGCTTTTCCTCTTCCGACATTAAAAGATCCTTCAGAGAATGCCTGATTAAAAATAGGCCATAGTTGCGGACGAATAACAATAAAAAGGCCGGCAATATCTTTATGTGAAATGCCGCTAAAGCGTAATTGAATTGCCAAAGCCAATTCCATTAAGTGCCCATAACAATAAATAACATTACCTCCCGTTCCAATTCCCAGCTCATGATCATAAAATGGGACACCTTCACGCCTCAAATATTTGATGTACGCTTTGAACCACTCTGGAGGATTTTGGTTAGCAGTATCACCAACCAGCCATCTCCATAAAACAAAAACAGCTTGACCATGCGTCAACGAAACATCCGGAATTTTTGGATATGGCTGTTTCTCGTTCATCATGATCCCCTGAAAGCTTATTTAAGGATAGAACAATGTATTCAAAGGTAGATGAATTAAAATTAGGATGTCAAGTTTTTTTTGCAACTTTTCTGACAGGGCCAAACAGAGAGCAATTTGTATAAAGGCAGGGGCACGCGAAAATTGAGGGGGCAGAGGGGGCATTCTCAAATAACACAATGATATTAAATGATAAATACCGCCCATTGACCCGCCCCCTTATTTTTTAGAAAAGGGGGCGCCCCCTGCTCGTTGATCTTACAATGATCTGTTATTGAACGATTTTCTACTTTCTCGCAGGCGCCCCCTCAATGCCCCCTCAACGAACGAGATTCGTTTTATCATACAGGGGGCGTTCCACCCAATTGAGGGGGCGTTTTGCCCAAATGAGGGGGCGTTTTGCCCAAATGAGGGGGCGGTCAGGGGGCGGCCTGCGTCTCTCTATGCTTTATTTTATTAAATAATATCAAATAAATATATAATATACAGACCCAAGCTGCCCCCTCAAATTTCGTGTGCCCCCCTCATGCGTGAGTTTGAGCAGTTATCCACAAAGGGCAATTTTATAGGCATATTAATATAATATTGTCTTCAATCTGGCCTTTTCCTTTTCCCGGCTCCATCATCAGCATCCCCATACCTCCCCCATCTTTCCGTTTCACACCGGGTTAATTGGTGTGCGCGATTCTGGCGCGCGGCCCGGTCGGGCGATCAGTCGCCATCCCTTGCCGGGCATGCCTTTGCGGCCTGTTCAATTGGGTGCGGGAAATGGCGCGAAAGGGGCTTGCAAAGGGGGTGAAAATGGGGTAAAAATATGTCCGATAATTACACCTATCGGACAGATACAAAGAGCCTTCCGGAGAAAGTACATGACCAACAACACCCTTCCCGCCACCGCTTCCACCACCGCCCTTGCCGATCAGAACGCCATGGTGGCCCGGCTGGCGGAATTCTCCCGCTACGCTCATGGTGCCCTGGCCAAGAACACGGAACGGGCATTGCGCTCGGATATCCGCCGGTTTGTGGCGTTCTGCGAGGAGATCGGCGCGCCCAGCCTGCCCGCCACCCCGGAGACAGTGGCCGCCTTCGTCGAAGAGATGACCGCCAGTTGTGCCCCGGCCACGATCCGCCGCTATGTCTCCAGCATCTCCACCTATCATCAGGCCGCCGGGCTGGAGAGTCCCACCCGCGCCATGCCGGTTCGTCTGACCTTGAAGAAGATGAGCCGTGAAAAGGGAACCAGACAGACCCAGGCCGCCCCGATCAACCGGCGGTTGGTCAACGAGATGCTGGAAGCGGATCGCGGCACCTTCCGTGACTTGCGGGATCTGGCGTTGGTGTCGGTGGGGTATGACGTGTTGTGCCGTCGCTCGGAGTTGGCCGCCCTGGACGTGGCCGACTTCACCTTTTGCGAGGATGGATCTGGAACCGTGCTGATCCGCCGCAGCAAGAGCGATCAGGAGGGCGCCGGGTCGGTGCGCTTCATCGCCCCGGACACGGTGGCGCGGGTGCAACGGTGGATGCGGGTTGCCAGGATCCATCAGGGTGCCATGTTCCGGGGGATCAACAATGCTGGCGCGATGGAAGAACGATTGAGTGACAAGGGGGTGGCGCGGGCGTTCAAGCGGATGGCGGGCTTGACCGGAGAGGATGCGGAGGGGATCTCCGGTCACTCCTGCCGCGTCGGCGCTGCGCAAGACATGGTGGCCGCCGGGTTGGAAATCGCGGGGGTGATGCAGGCCGGAGGCTGGAAAAGCCCGGTCATGGTGGCCCGCTACACGGAAAATCTCATGGCCCGCCGCAGCGCATCCGCCAAGCTGGCCAAGATCCAGGGGCGTGCATGATTGATGCATCCAGCCCGGCACACCTTCTGGCCGGGCTGGATGATGACCATCCGCAGTGCCTACATCTCCAAGTCCAAATCCTCGAAGACCTCCTTCAATCGGTCACTCAAGACCAGCATCAACGAGTAGAATTCCGAATGTCCAACATGATCGAGATACGGACGATATGGCGCTGTGGGCGCGACGGGTGACAGTAGATCGGTCACGGCAGCAAACGCCTGATGGATGTGATAGGCGTTGTTTCCCTGCTCGGCAGTGAATCTTTCTGGCTTCCTTTTCGGTTCCACCTGCTCGCTTTTCAGGTCACTCGGCACGCTGACATTCTGCAAGAACCACTCGAAGAACGGCTTGGCGTGCTTCTTGGCGGATGCATGGGCCAAGGAGAGCAGGCCGCCCGCGTTGATGTAATCGGTTTTGGTGTTGTCGGTTCCTTCAAAACGAATCGCCCAATCATCGGCATGGACATGGTTGGTTAGGGCCTCCCTGACCTTGCCACGCCCGAGGGCCTCGCAAACGTCTTCGGCATTGAACCAGATCTTCTGTTCGTCATTGATCGCCGTCCGGATGGGGAGTTGGCCATAATGCAGTACATGCGTTTTGTAGCTGGAGAACAGGACAGTTCGGATGGCTTCGGTGAGGTTCAGACGTGCGGGGGTGGTGCAGGTGTTCATGCGCTTGCTCCTTGAGATGCAATGGGGATTGCCGGAGCATGGACGGTGTTCAAGCGCCACGACTCCGGGGGTTGAACACCCCACTCAAGGTTGGGCCAGCAGGTTTTAGGCTCGCGCCCTGGACATGCCTGTTGCCCCCGGAGTCTGACGAAAACGGAATGCACCTTTTGCGCCACGGGCAGGATGCCGGGCACAAAAAAGCCGCCAAAGATGTCGGGGGCGGGTGACCGCCTTGAGTTGTGGAGGTGTTCAAGCTCCAGGGGTGATGGTGCAAGATCCCGGAAGGGGACGCAAGGGATTATGCTTGGCTGGGAGGTGGTGGCGGGGTGGTGGGCTTGGCGATCCGCCCGGCCAACTGGTCCAGGTAGTCCGCCCATGCTTGCATCATGCGGCGCCGCTCGGGGAGGAAGGAGGTTCGGTTATACGCGCGCCCCAGGGGATCCCGGACGGCATGCGCCAATTGATGTTCGATCCACTCCACCCGGAATCCCAGCGTCTCATCCAGAAGCGTGCGCGCCGTGGCCCGGAAACCGTGCGGGGTGTGCTGATCGCCGGAATAACCCAGACTCTTTAACGCCACGGACAAGGCCATATCGCTGATCGCCTTTCCTTGCCCGCGCACTGACTTAAAGACGAATTCACCATGCCCGGAGAACGGTTCGATCTCCCGCAGGATCGCCAAGGATTGCCTGGAAAGGGGAACGACATGATCCAGGCCGCCCTTCATCCTGGCCGCCGGAATGGTCCATGTTCCCTCGGTCATGTCGATCTCGACCCACCGCGCGCCACGAATCTCGTTTGGACGCACGAAGAGCAACGCCAGGAGCCGCAGGGCGCTTTTCACGGAGATGAAGCCGGGATAGCCATCGATGGCCCGCAACAACTGCCCAAAGGCGGTTGGATCGGTGATGGCGGCAAAGTGTCCCCCTTTGGCCGGTTGCAACGCGCCTCGCAGATCCGGCACGGGGTTGCGTGTGGCCCGGCCTGTGGCGATGGCAAACCGGAACACCTGGCCGCAGTTCTGCAACAGCCGATGCGCGGTGTCCAGTGCGCCCCTGGCCTCGACACGCCGTGCGCACTCCAGAAGCTCTGGCGCCTCAATCTCCCGGATCGGGCGGCCTCCCAGCCAGGGGAAGGCGTCACGCTCCAGGCGGTCAACGATCTTGCCCGTGTGGGAGTCCGCCCAGGTGGGGGAGAATTTGGCGATCCACTCGCGGGCAATGGCTTCAAAGCTGTCCGTCGCCCGGCTCTTGTCCATGCTCTTGGTGATCTTGCGGTGTTCGCTGGGGTCAATGCCTTCCGCCAGCAGTCGTCGCGCTTCGTCGCGCTTCTCGCGCGCCTGCTTGAGTCCGGTTTCCGGATAAACGCCAAGGGCAAGCGTCTTGCGCCTACCGTCGAACGCATAGTCAAATCGGAAATACCGCCCGGCCTGATTGACGAGCAGATACATGCCGTCGCCGTCGGTCAACTTGAGCATCTTTTTTTCGTTGGGAATCCGCGCGTTGCGGATCGCGGTATCTGTCAAAGGCATCTTTACGGTATCTCGTTCGCGGCAGGTGGTAACTACCGTGAAAAATACCGTTCAATATCGCGGATGTCAACGAACGTCCCCGAACGCCAACGGACACAAAAAAGCCCGTAAAGGTTTAATTTTACGGGCTTTGCGTACTTCAGCGAACGTCTACGAACTTAAAATTGGTGGAGGTGAACGGGATCGAACCGATGACCTCCTGCTTGCAAAGCAGGCGCTCTCCCGACTGAGCTACACCCCCAATCCCAGGTCAGATATGCTGACAACGCATGGATCTGTCATACTGAAATAGCATTTTCGAACTTGCTCCCAACATCCTGTATACCAGTGGCATATACGCATCTCCCTTTCGACACCTCACCACGCATCCATATCATCCGGATGTGTCCAGTTGAGCACCACGAACAGGCACGCTGGGATGAACTGCTCGTCCAGCCACTATCTGGGCGCTCCTGCCAAGGTGGGAAAAACCCTCTCTGTAAGTGGCAATCCTGAATAAGCAGTGGGTTGCCCTGTTGGGATGGTCATCCCGACCCTGAAACGCACTGCTCGAAACATGGATCGGACGGTTGTCAATTCTGCAATGGCAATGTCCCCATTTCATGATCAAGAACAGCACATTCTTGGTTCTTCCCGGCTTCCACCAACCGCCTCCGCCCATCCCGTTCACTGAACAGCTGGAAAAGTTTATCTTTGCTGATGTTGCCATCGTATCCGGACATCGCCCTTCCCCTTCGGTGATCAACGTTTTGTTAACGTTGTCTTGCCGAACCGGTGCGATGCGCGCACTACCTCAATTTGCAGCATTTTGTGGATTTGACCAACGCGTCATCCAAAATCAATCCTTTGATAATAGAGTGTGATCACCATTCACTCAAGACCTTTTTTATCCCAAACAGATGGATTGGCCTGTCAGTTGCCATCATATATTCCTGTCTTTTGTGCAGTCAAGCTGCATTGCTATCTGCGGGTTTCCGCGTTTTTTGCGCAGTTTTTCTTCAAGATGCTCATTTTGTTAAAGATTCCGTGCTTGCATTCCGGACGGTGATCCGGGCGGTGATGATGGATCGGGAAAAGCAGACTGGAAAGGTCAAGCAAAGGGCGTGGAACGAACATCGAATATGGATAATTTTAATTGTATTTTCAATTGTTTACGCTGTTGGAAAATTTTCGAACCTCCCCGGTCTTCTGCGTCTCTGCGGCCCCCTCTTCGGAAAAAGGTTCAGCCTCGGATGGACAAGCCGCACTCATCCGCGATACTCTTGGGTGCGGATGTGGACTTGAAGTTGCGCAATTGGGTATCTGACAACGACATGGCGTGATTCCTTGGTTTGCGGCGGATGTGTGTGGCCTGGTTTCCATACACCCGATCCTACACACACAAACCTGGATGTCTATACGCATCCCTGGAGCGCCTTGGAAACAAAAAAGCCAGCAAGTGTTTAATCTTGCTGGCTTCCTGGAGAGTCCTGAAACTTTAGTCGAACCTGATTTGGTGCGGATAGCCGGATTTGAACCGGCACGGCGCTAACCACTGCCCCCTCAAGACAGCGTGTCTACCAATTCCACCATATCCGCCTTGACTTTCAAGCCTAGCAGAGGCTTTCATGTTTGGCAATGGTTTTCATGGTTCCTGGTCTGTAGAGGTGTCACGGTAAAAGCATGCATGATGCGCGACCAATAGGAATTTTCGATTCCGGCGTGGGCGGATTGACCGTGCTCGATGCCTTGACGCGCCGTTTTCCTGCGGAGAGTTTTCTTTATCTGGGGGATACGGCGCGTGTGCCGTATGGTACCAAATCGGCCCGCACTGTGGAGCGCTATACCCTCCAGGTGGCTGATTGCCTGCTCAAACGTGGGGTGAAGGGGTTGGTGGTGGCCTGCAATACCGCCTCGGCCCTGGGGCTTGTGGCGCTGCGTGCCACCAGTCCGGTGCCGGTGATCGGGGTGATCGAGCCGGGGTGTCGCGCAGCAGCCACGTTGAGCATCCACCCGGAGCAGCCCGGTCGGGTCGGGGTGATCGGCACGCGCTCCACCGTGGCCAGCGGTGCCTATCCGTATCATCTGACGATGATCGATCCGCGTTTGCAGGTGGTGTCGCTCGCCTGTCCGCTCTTCGTGCCGCTGGTCGAGGAGGGGTGGGTGGACCATCCGGCGGTGCGCATGATCGTGGCCGACTCCCTGGCCCCGCTCTTTGCGCAGCGTCTGGATGTCCTGATTTTGGGGTGTACGCACTATCCGGTGCTCAAGGCGGTGATTGCGGATACCATGGGGCCAGGGGTGAGGTTGATCGACTCCTCGCAGGCGGTGGCCGATGAACTGGAACGCCATCTGGGGAGTGTGATCGCGCCGGCGCCGCCCGGAATGGAGCGGCGGCTTGAGTTTTTGGTGACCGATGTGGCGGATCGTTTCAAAGAGACGGCCATCCGGTTCATCACCAGGATGGCGGTTGATTCGGTGGAGATGGTTGATTTGTAACGCATGAAACAAGGGTGAACCAGGATGGCGGAATCTCAGTGGATCGGGAGTGTGGATGGACGTTCGTTCGAGCGCGAGGTGGTGGAGCGGTCGCGCAGCGTGCCGGTTTTGGTGGATTTCTGGGCCACCTGGTGCGGACCCTGCCGCACGTTGGGCCCGATTCTCGAAAAGCTGGCCGAGGAGATGGAGGGTCGCTTTTATTTGGCCAAGATTGATTCGGATCGAGATCCGGAGTTGGCGCGTCGCTACGGGGTGCGCGGCATTCCGGCGGTGAAGCTGTTCGTGGATGGCGAGGTGGTGGATGAGTTCACCGGTGCCTTGCCGGAGTCGCAGGTGCGCCGTTTTTTGGATCAGGCGTTGCCCAACGAGGTGGACAAGCTGGCAGGAGCCGGACGTTCGGCAGAGAACGGGCAGGCGTGGGAGCCGGCGTTGGCGTTCTATCGTCAGGCGCTGGAGCTGGACGAAACGCACGGAGCCGCTTTGTTGGGCCTGACGCGGGTCTTGTTGGCGTTGGGCGAGACCGAAGCGGCTTTAGATGCGTTGAGTCGTCTGAAACCCAAGGATCGTGAGAGTGTGGAGGCCAGGACATTGGCTGCGCGCTTGGCCTTCGGGGCTGCCCAGGCGGATCTGGAGGTGTTGGAAGCGCGCGTTGCGGCCTCCGAGGCGGATCTGGAAGCGCGCATGGCGTTGGGTGAGGCGTTGGTGGCACGAGAGCGGTATGCCGAGGGGATGGATCGGTTTTTGGAGGTGTTGCGACGCGATCGCACCTTTGGAGACGATGCGGCGCGCAAGGCGGTGTTGCGGGTATTTGATCTGTTGGGGCCGACGCATCCGTTGGTTCGGGGCTATCGGCAGAAGTTGTCGGCGTTGTTGTTCGCCTGATGCGGGGAGAGGGGGAGAAGCGGGGAGATCTTAAACCGCACCCATTTTGGGATGTGTAGTTTTTCGCAAGGCTGCGTGCAAAATGCACAGAGTCGTTTCCAAAAGGCAAAAAACGACTCCCGCTAAGGCGGCGCGCGGCGCATTAGAAGAGCGCGCTAAAGTCAAAAGCAAAACCCTGGGAGATGAATCTCCCATATATGGTCCGCCCCGCTTTGCAAGGAAAAATTTTCACCGAGTCAACCAGAGAAAAGTTGCATCCATATAT
>JAMOBI010000067.1:0-15089 GCA_039908105.1 Magnetococcus sp. YQC-9 | reverse complement strand
CGGGGCGTGTTGAAGGCTGGAGGTCTGGTTGTTTTTGTGACTTGAATGACCGTTTCAAACCAAAAACATGTTCTCATTTTGCTTGGCGGCAATTCTCATTTTGCTTGGCGCGTTACAACTTGCCTTCACACGGCAGGGGTCACAGGTTCAATCCCTGTGCCGCCCACCAATCTTTTCAAACACTTACGGCCACTTTTAGGTGGCTGTTCTTATTCCGGTATCACACCAGTACCCACCAGAAAAAAATTTCTGCCCGATCAATACGACGTCAGCAGTTCAACGTCGCCATGCGGCAGTGGTCACAAAAAATCCAGATACAACCCGACCCCACTAAACCCGCAACACCGCCAGCACCTCGTTGCCCTTGCCCAGGTAACGCACCTCGTCAAAACTGAGCATGCCGGCCATGGCGATCCCGCGGCCATGCGAATCAAAAGCACGCTCCGGATCGATTTTCATATAGGAACGCCAGTCGAAGCCTTCCCCCTGATCGCAAATCCGGAAACAGATCTCCCCTGCCTGCCGCTCGAATTGGATCACGACTCGCCGATCCTGATACTCCGGCAGCGACAAACGCCGTTCGACCTCCCTCGCCCACTCCCCGCGCTTGTGCAACACCCCCTTCTCCTGATAGCTGATCGCCAGATTGCCGTGCTCGATGGCGTTGATCATCAATTCGGTCAACCCCAAAACCCGCTTTTCCGGATCCGGGCAGGCCTTGGCCAATAACACCGCCAAAGAACGGGCCTCATCCAAGGTGCGAAAGCGGAAACGACAGCTCTCCAGCATGCCAAAGGTGCTGGCGGTTTTGTTCACCTCCTCGCGCAAAGCGTTGTAGGTGGCGTATTCATTGAGCGCTGCCGCTACCACCGCCTGAATCGCCGGCGGATCGACCGGCTTGGTCAGGTAATAATAGGCCCCGAGCCGCAACCCCTCGACGATGTCCTCCTTGCCGCACATCGCGGTCACGAACACCACCGGAATCGGCCTGGTGCGCGCATCGGCCTTGAGCCTGCGACACACCTCATGGCCATCCATGCCTGGCATCATGATGTCAAGCAGAATCAGATCCGGATCGTGCTTCAAGGCCATCTCCAGGGCCATGGGACCATTCGTGGCAAACCGCACCCCATAATCCCGGCGCAGGATCTCATCCAACACCTCGATGTTGATCGGCTCATCATCCACCACCAGAACTACCGGTCGGTCACGATTCATACTCATGAAGGATCACCCGCGCTCAACTCCAGATCGAATGCCCGCGCCAGATTGATCAACGGCTGGCGCGCGGCATCGAAATCCAATTGATTCACCCGTTTTTCCAACAACCGGAAATCTTCATCAAACCCACCCCCCGGCAACAAGGCACGCAACCGGGGCAACATCCGCTTGGCGCCCAGATCGTGATCGAGCAGATGTCGCCACATCCGTTGCAAAAGCAGTTCGAGCGCCGCTGCATCCGGCGCGATCTCAACGACCGCGTCCGACCGGGCAGCCCCGGGTGCACGTTCAAGAAGAAAAACCGATTCAAGTACGGTTTGCAAGTGTTGATCGAACCGATCGAGCAAACCGGGATATTCGGCAGCGTTCCCCTGATGCACAGCCAGGTGCAACGCCTCGATCGCCGCCACGAGATCCGCTGCTGCCAGATTGCCCGCCATGCCGGCAAGCGAATGCAAGAGCGTCCGGGCCGCCAGCGTATCGCCTTGTGCCAGAGAGGTACGCAGCAACGCTCCGGCATGGCCATGCCGCTGTCCGAATTCGACCAACAAACCGGCATAAAGCGCCCGATTCCCAGCCAGCCGTTGCACCCCCTCTTCCAGATCGAAACCGGGCAAGCGCTCGGGCAGGATACACCCCGCCGGAGCTTCCATGCGGTTTGACACCATACCCGCACACGACCCGGCAGCCATGTCGGCTTTGATCCAGCGCAACAGACACCCTTTGAGCCTTTCCACGTTGATCGGCTTGACCAGGTGATCATCCATGCCGGCCTCAAGGCTCCTCTCCCGGTCACCGGACATGGCGTTGGCGGTCATGGCGATCACCGGCAATCCATGTCCGGCTGGCAGTCGACGAATCCCTCTCGCAGCCTGATAGCCATCCATGACCGGCATCTGCACATCCATCAAAACCAGCGCAAACGGCGGATTCATCCCCTGCACCGCTTCGATGGCTGCCTGGCCATCCGAAACCAGGCTCACCTCAAGCCCCAAATTCTCCAGAATTTCTCTGGCGACCAACTGGTTGATGTCGTTGTCCTCCACCACCAACACACGCGCACCGCGAATCCGCTCCAGCGCGATATCCTCGAACCGCCGCGCAGGCGTTTCCAACGCACCCTCGCCCTGCCTGGCGATGTCAGCACGTCTCTCATCCTGACGCCAGAAGGCGGCGGTAAAAGAAAAGGTGCTGCCTCGTCCCGCCTCGCTCTCCACCCAGATGCGCCCCCCCATCATACGCACCAACTGACTGCAGATGGCCAGTCCCAGCCCCGTACCCCCGAAACGACGCGTGGTCGACGGATCGGCCTGACTGAACGCCTGAAACAACCCCTCCTGCTGCTTGGCCGTCATGCCGATGCCGGTGTCCTGCACATGAAAACCGTGCACCACGAAATTCTCCGAAAGGTAGTGCGGCACCACCCGGATGGTGATCTCGCCGGATTCGGTGAATTTCAAGGCATTGCCCAGCAGATTGGTCAGCACCTGCCCAAGCCGCAGCGGATCCCCCCGCAAGTCGCACGGCAGATCCTCGGGCATGCTCACCCGCAGGGCCAGCCCCTTCTCGCGTGCCCGATGCTCCAGAAGATTGATGACGTTGTTGACGATCTCACGCAGCTGGAATGATACCGACTCCAGCATCATCTTGCCGGCCTCGATCTTGGAGAAGTCGAGGATATCGTCGATGATGTTCAACAGGGATTGCGATGAAAAACGGATCTTGCGCAAGTAATCGCGCTGCCGCTCGTTGAGTTCGGTGCGTTCCAGCAGATGGCCCAGTCCGAGGATCGCATGAATCGGCGTGCGGATTTCATGGCTCATGTTGGCCAGAAACGCGCTTTTGGCGCGCGTGCCCTCCTCGGCGTGCCGTTTGGCCTCGGCCAACTGCTCGTCCTGTTCGGCGCGCACAATGATCCCGGCCAGGGTGCTGGTGACCGCCTTCAGAAAGTTGGACTCCTCGTTGGTCGGGGCGTGGTTGTGGGCCACATAAAGATTCAAAACGCCCAACAGTCGATCGCCGGTGAGGATCGGCAGACAGTAATGACCGTGCTCCTCGATACCGACAAAACGGATCTCGTGCCGCTCCTCCAGATGACTGGCAAAGACCATCTGACGCGACAAGGCCGCCCGTCCGCACAGACAACGCCCCAAGGGAACCCGCGCGCAGAGCGTCTGAAGCGGCTCGGAGAGGTTGTGATGCACGGCGAGCACCAGTTCGTTGCTGCTCTCATCCAAAAGAAAGATCGACCCGCGCGGCTGAATACCAAACCAGGGGGTGCTGGTGATCAAAAACATCGCCTCTTCGAGATGCTCGGTCAACGTGAGCGGCTCCAAGGCATCGACCAGCAACCGGTTGGTGACCGCACGAATCTGGCCAAGCAGTTCCAATTCCTTGTTCTGCTTGGTCAGCTTGCCGGATTTCTGCAACAACTGACCCAACAGTTCGCTCTTCTCGCGCGACATCTCCTCGGCATTGCGCTTTTCCAACAGCAACGCCTGACGTCCATACTCGATCAGCGTCTCCTGTCGGGTACGATAACGCCAAAACCAGATGAATCCCCAGATCCCCAACCCCCATGCCGCACCGTGATGGCCCATCCAGATCAGCCGGGTGTTCCGCAGACGTTGGACCGATGATGTCGCCATGATGGTCATGGAGAGCGCACCGAGAATGCGACCGTCGCTGTCGTCGCTTGCCGCATGACACTGCCGACAGGATCCATCCAGAGGCAGTGGACGCAGATAACGTACCTGGGAGGCGTTGGGAAGCCATTCAAACCGCTCGTCATCGCTCCCGACCATCCCATGCAGGGCCACCCGTTCCCAATCATCCGGGGCATTGGCTGCTCGGATCGGCTTGAGGGCGATGAATCGATAATGGACCGCCTGCTCATCATGATTCGGCATGAGTTCGATCTGACGCATCATCCGCGTGGGATGAATCAGGGTGAGACGCACCCCTTCGTGGGTGGTCAGATCGTGATTGGGAAGCGTCAAATAGGGATCGGGTTGCCCTTCCGATCCTCTGACAGGCAGATATACCCCGCCCTGGCGGGCCGCCCAGAGGTGGGTATTGATCCGCTCATCGGCAAAACGGTGCGCGAACTCCCGCAACCCCTGCTCCATCTCGCCGGCTGCGTTCAAAAAATGCCAATGGGCCGAGACCGCCAGAAGCAGGGTCCAGAGAATGGGTGGCAGCAGGGAGATGATCCGCTCTATCATGCCCGTATTGGATTTTCTGGTGTGGTGTGTGGTTGTCAGCGATCCGCCACAAAGCGGCGGTGGGTCTGATCACCCTGAGTTGAGAATGATTAACCCATTTAATACAACGAATAAGGATCCGACCGCAAGTTGCGGCTCAACAGGCGTTCAAACAAGGAGGGGCGGTTTTTTGCAAACAGGGGGGTAAAGATCAACTCTTCACATGGGTGGATGAGCGGTGATCCGGGTCTGCGGAAAAGTCTTCGATGGCAAAGGGATCAACGTGTTCAGCACTCCGGCGCGTCCCGCGCCCGCGATTCGGGGCGTTGGTAGCCGCTTCACCGGTCGTTTGCTCCACCCCCTCACCTCGCTGATTGATGCGCTTGAAGAGTTGATCGATCAACTGTTCGTGTTGTTCAGGAGTCATGTAAATCCTTACATCATGCTTGCATATAACCAATCAATATCCAGATCATTATACCACAAAATGATTTGGATGTCAATCGAAGCATGACGGATCGGATCTTCATGGCCACGGCACTTCGCATACGTGCAGCAAAAAGGGTGATCTCTCACGCTTCTTGCAGGTCTGATGCGTGTCGTGCAAGAGTGACTGCGCACCTTTTTTACCGTGGATTGAAATGCCACGGGTGAAGAGTGAGAGGGTTCTCCCCCATCATGCTTTTTTTGCCGATCATCGACCGATCGGGTCAATCCGGATCCATGCAATCCGAATCATTTGCCCTTGCCCCAAACGTCCGGGGCGACGCCATCGAGCAAACCGTGACAGTGGGTGCATTTGGCTTGCAGCTCATCCAGTGCCTTGACGACCGTATCGGCACTGCTCTTGTTTTCCATATGCTGGATCGATGCCTGATAGAGGTGTTTCATCGACTTCTGGCACTGATCGGCCATTTTGTTGAAATCCTCCTCGGTGAGTTTGGGCCCCTCGCCACTCTTTTGCAGGGTGGTGGAGGTACTCACATGCCACTCCATCGGCCCGAGCAGGCCAAAAGTGTTCTGCAACCCGGTGGCGTGACGGGCCAGATTGCGGCTATAGCGGAAATCATGGGTGGCCAGCTGACGGATGGCATCGGAATGCAGTCGGATCATACCGATCACCGATTCCACATACCGCTCCTTCTCACCGGACCAGGCGGTATCACCCGCCACCCACAACGACACACCCAGGGCAGCAGCCACACCAAGACGGCTGTATACGGCCCGTTTCCCGTGCCCCGATCGACGACCATCGCTATCTGACTGGATATTCATATGTCCTCACTGCATGGATCAAACAAAGATCAAGTGGTTCTCGACCAACGACTCCCTGGCGACAGCCGGTCGCGTTACTTCGTTTCTGCGGGCTCCTCCGGCTCCTCGTGGGCAATACCTTTGTGACAATCGATGCAGGTTTTGGTTCCGTCCTTCATCATCTTCTCGTGTTTGTTGGCAGCGGAGCGCTGTTGGTCGGCGAACTGCATCGCTTCGTAGGAGTGACATTGACGGCACTCCTTGGAATCGCGCTGACGCATGCTCTCGATGACATTCTGCGCCAGACGATAGCGTGCCTTATCGAACGACCCCTTGTCCGGATAGGTGCCGATGACATGATGATAGAGATGGCGTCCGCCGACGATGGTCTTATCCAGGAACTTGTCGATGTAATCGGTCAATCCCTTGCCGTGCGGCACATGACAACTGGAGCAGACCACCCGAACTCCCGACGGATTCTTGTAATGGATGCTCTTCTGATACTCCTGGTAGACTCCGTCCATCTCATGACAAGAGATGCACAGCTCCAGGCTGTTGGTGTAGCCGTCCATCAGGGTGAAGTGAAAGGCCAGAAACCCGATCACGCCAACGCCGATCCCGCCCAGAAAAATGATCCAGAAACGAAATTTTTCCACACTACTACCGCTTGGCATCCCTTGGCCCGACTCCATGGCTGATCTCCCTGATAGGAAAGACAAAAAATTTTCTCTGCGACAAGCAATCGCCCATGTTTTATATGTAGAAATGTTCGATGTTTCTTAAGCCTTTTGTCAAGTGATTTTTCCGGCTTTTCTTGATCTGACTCAATCCTTGCTGTGAGTGGTTTTCCAACGCCGAAAGAGTTCTGGATCACGCCATCCGCCAGACCGATCTGCGGCACCAGAAGCAAGAGGGATTGCGTCAGATAATCGAAGAAGCGCTCCAGACTTAAGGAGGCAGCCGGACAGCGAGGCCATCGGCCAAGAAGGGGAGCGGTTTCACAGGGTGCGCAGCACCTCCCAGGCCAGCCCGATCTGCTCCGGATGATGGGCGTTGGAGCCGGGAGAGAGCAGCACCTCATGACGACGACAGATCTCGAAATAGGGCGTCATGGGCTCATGATAGGCCGGGTTCAATTCGATCGCCTTGTCAAAAACCTTGGCGCGCTTCACCACCTCCTCGAAACGGTCCAAGGGAAACGGCGTGATATACTTTTCGCACACCCCGCCCGGATGGGCGATGGCGTCGATCAACGGATGCTCGGCAAGGGTCATCAAGGCCCGGTACTCCAGATCGATCGCCCGATCCGGATCGATTCCTGCCAACTGCCAACCGTACCCCGGATAGGCATGCACCGCACCCAGAATGAACTCGGCCTCCTCCAGCATCCTTTCATCAGCCAACAGCGTTCCATCGAAATCGACCAGCGGGATTTCGAGTCCGAGCACCACCTCCATCTCGCCAGCCACCGCCCCACGCAGCGCGCGCACCGTCTCGACATAGCGGGTAAACCAACCTGCTCCCTCGACGAGATCCGGTTCGGTGTGCTCGGTAAAAATCAATCGCTCGATGCCGCGCGCCCGCCCCATCGCAATCCCCTCAGCAATCGATGAGGAACCATCGGAGAAATCCGAGTGCAGATGGTACTCCCAACGCGGCAGACGTACCATCGGCTCCTGCGCCGGGTAAAACCATCCAGCATCCAGCGCACGCCGTGACCGTTTTTCCATACGTTTCTCCTTGCAACTCAATACCACCTGCCGCCGTTTCCGGCAACAAACCCGCAAACCTGAACGATCTTAACGCCATTCTGCGTGCAGCTCAATATGTTGACTCAAGCGCGTGGAGATTGACTATGAATCGAAAGTTAGTTATTCTCATTACGATATAATTTTGAAATCCATTGTAATCATGTCGTTCGGAAAACAACGTTACCAGATAATCACATATCGATCCATCACGGGGAGTCGATCGCATGGCCATACTCAATCAGATCAACCTGCGCACCAAAATCATGATTATGTTGCTGCTCCCGATGCTCGGCATGACCGGTTTCGGCGTGACAAATATTATCGAAAAACATCAACTTGTTCAGCGAATGGAGGCCATGACGCAGCTCTCCGGCCTCGGGGTGCGTGCCAGCGAACTGGTACACGAATCCCAAAAGGAACGTGGCATGAGCGCCGGTTTCCTGGGGAGTCAGGGCAAAAAGTTCGCCGATCAACTCCCCAAACAGCAGCAGGAGACCGATGTCCGGATCAAGCAACTGCAAACCTATCTCCAGGGGTTCAAGGCGCGGGAGTTCGGCGGTGATCTGCACACCTCAATCACCAATGCCTCAGCCAAACTGGACAAACTCCCCGAAATCCGCAAACAGATTCAAGCACTCTCCATCCCGGCGCCGGAAGCGATCGGCTACTACACCCAAACCATCGCGGATCTGCTCAACATCACCGCCACGCTGCCGAAACTCTCCGCCAATGCCGAAATGGCCGCCCTGACCGGCGGCTATCTCCATTTTCTGCTCGCCAAGGAGAAAAGCGGTCAGGAACGGGCACTGCTCACCAACACCTTTGCCAAAAACGCCTTTGCCGACGGGATCTTCGTCAAATTCATCGGCCTGATGACCGAGCAGACCGCCTATCTGGGGGTGTTTCACACCCTGGCACCCGCCGCGCAAAAAGAGTTCTACAAGAGCAAAATGAACGATCCGGCAATCGCCGAGGTGGAAAAGATGCGCGCCGTGGCCCTGGCCAAAGCGAACAACGGCGAATTCGGCGTGGATCCGAACAACTGGTTTGCCAGCATCACCGAGAAGATCAATCGGATGAAAGAGGTGGAAAACCGGCTATCCGAAGATCTCGACCAACAATCGAACGTCCTGGCACGCGAGGCCAATACACTGTTCTGGGGCTATTCGATGGTATCGCTTGCGGTACTGACCCTCAGTCTGTTTTTGGGCTATCGGATTGCGCGCGACATCATGCGGCAATTGGGCGGCGAGCCGGAAGAGGTGGCCGGCATGGTGGAGCGTATCGCCACCGGCGAGCTGAACGTTGCCTTTGACGGGCGTCCCAAAAGCGGCATCTATGCGGCCATGGAGCACATGGTGAACAATTTGCGCATGACCGTCGGCATTTTGCAGGAGGTGGGGGTCAATCTGGTCCAGCAGAGCGGCACGGTGAGCGACGGCGCGCAAACCGTCTCTCAAGGGGCGACCGAGCAGGCCGCCGCCATTGAGGAGACCTCTGCGGCCATGGAGCAGATGGCCGCCAACATCCATCAGAACACCGACAATGCCCAATTGACCGAAAAAATGGCACAAAAAGCCTCCCACGAGGCGATCGAAAGTGGCGAAGCCGTCAGCGAAGCCGTCGGTGCCATGCGCCAGATCGCCGAGCGGATCAACATCATCGAAGAGATCGCCCGTCGTACCAATCTGCTGGCCTTGAACGCCGCAATCGAGGCGGCGCGCGCGGGGGAACATGGCAAAGGGTTTGCGGTGGTTGCCGCAGAGGTGCGCAAACTGGCGGAACGCAGTCAGGTGGCTGCCGGCGAGATCACCCAGCTGTCGGCCACCAGCACGCGCGTCTCGGAACAGGCCGGGGCGCTATTGGCCACCCTGGTGCCCGATATCCGCAAAACCTCCGAGCTGGTCCAGGGGATCACCACCGGTTCGGTGGAGCAGGCCCAGGGGGCGGCACAGATCAACGAAGCGATCCAGCAACTCCATCAGGTGCTTCAGCAGAACGCCGGCACCGCCGAGGAGATGTCCGCATCCGCCGAGGATCTCGCCGCGCAAGCTGCCACCTTGCAAAAATCCCTGCAATTCTTCAAGCTGTAATGGCGGATCGATCTGCTGTAACACGCGCCTGTCCTTTCAGGATGGACGCTTTTCCTCCATTCATAGAAAAATCGAGAGCCAACCACCCATGGAAGCACACGAAACCCACGAAATGGTCCATCATGCCGCCCACGGCGACGGACACGGCGATCACGGGCACAACGAAGATGCCGGCAAACGCAACCGGCGCATCGCCATTTTGATCAGTGCAATCGCCTGTTTGCTGGCGATTGTCGAGATCGGCGGCAACAGCTCGCAGCACAACGCCTTGACCGCCAACATCGAGGCCTCGAACCTCTGGGCCTTCTATCAGGCCAAGACCATCCGCATGACGCAGAGCAAAGCCTCGGCGGACATGCTCGAAACCATGCTGCCCAAGGAGCTGCCTGCGGACAAGACCGCTGCATGGAACAAAAAAATCGACGACTTCCGCGCTGCGGCCAAGCGTTACGACAGCGAACCCGAAACCAAGGAGGGCCGCAAGGAGTTGATGGAGCGCGCCAAACAGGCCGAAGCCAAACACGAAAAGGCCTTGCATGCCTACCATCTCTTTGAATATGCCGCTGCCTGCATGCAGATCGGCATCGTGCTCGCTTCTGCCGCTGCCGCCACCGGGGTGGTGTTGCTCGCCTATCTGGCAGGAGGGTTGGCCGGAATCGGCATTGTGATCGCCAGCTACGCCTGGCTGGCCCCAGCGATTCATTGACATATCCTTCGAGATCCGACCGTGACACGCCCCTTCCAGCGTCACCGCTTTTTGTTCAGCCCCCTGTTTCTCGGGCTGCTTTTCTCATTGGGCAGCAGCCCGGCATGGGCGCAAGGGTGCCGCATCGGCTTTGATGTCGGCTCCACCGGCATCCGCGTCGGCCCGGCCAAGAATCCGGACAAGGCCAAAGTCGCCATCGATTATCTGGGCGATGTCTGGCCGGATCACGAGATCAACCTCACCGTGGATCAAACCATCCAGGCATTGCACGAGCTGCCGAAGAGGGCCGGCGCGCCGGAAGGGTGCCTGCCGGTGGCTGGTGGTTATTCGGCCTGGCGGTTCGCGGTGCAAAAGGGTGATCCGGCACGCTTGGCCATGACGCTCGCCAAAATACACGAGCAGACCGGTGTGCCGTTGTTCGTGATCCCGCAGGATATCGAAGGGGTGCATGGTTTTCAGGCTGCGCGCCAACAGCTCGGCGACAAGTTGACCACCCCCTTCATCTTCGATCTGGGCGGCGGGAGTCTGCAAATCGCCGGGGAAAAGACCGGCTGGGGAACCGATCTGGGGCAGAAGGCGTGGCGCAAACTTTTTTGCGAGCAGATCAAGAAAAACAAGGATCCGAGCTGCGCCCCCAACCCGGTCGGGATCCAGGCGCTGGGAGAGACGATTCGTTTTTTGCAACCACGCATGGATGAGGCCATTCGCATCGTCGGCACGGGCATCGCCGTTACCGCGGTCAGCGCACCGGTGGTCAAGACGATCCACCCGGTGTTGAAATTTCTGGCCGGGGAGCGTCAGGCAATCCCTTCCGGAGGGGTGGATGAACGCGGCTTTGACCGCGAAACTCTGGCCGATGCCATCGGGCTGCTGCAGGCGATGGACGACGATGACCTCTCCCGCCTCTTCAGCGACCCGACTCATCATGGTGCCAACCCGGTTTGCGAAAACCGCTATCTGGCAACACTGGTCACCGATATGCTGCTGGTAAACGCACTCATGGAGGCGTTGGAGATCCAACGCTTGGAGGTCGCCTTTGCCTCGATCACCAACGTTCCCGGTCTGATCGTCGATCCGTATGCCGCCTCCTGGCGGAATCATTACCCCTGTTACTTGAAAAAACTGGTTGAGATCGGCGTTGACGCCTTCAAGGCCGATCCGGAGAGTTGCACGGCAGCGCCCAACGCCGCCCGTTAGGACAACCTTCCCCACTTGCCTTTCTGGCGCACTTGCGGCAATCTGTTTGGAGGGTGTTTGTCAATCGCCAAACACTACTTTAAACCGCACCCGGCTTGGAATGTGTGGTTTTTATTGGTAAAAAAAAAGAGAGGGTCTGAGAGATTCCTCTCCCAGGGTTTTGCCTTTGACTTTAGCGCGCTCTTCAGAAAAATGCGCCGCGTGCCGCCTTCGCGGGAGTCGTTTCCGCCTTTTGAAAACGGCTCTGTGCATTTTGCACGCAGCCTTGCGAAAAACCACGCATCCAAAAATGGGGGCGGTTTAGGCTCGTACTGCCCGTAGAGCCTCCTTTTTTTATCCATTCTCATGTCAAGGGTTGCCACCATGGCCGATACCGACGATCTGAAAGATACCCACGAATATTATCTGGATATCCCGCAAAAGGCGGCACCGTTTCCGCTGAAAGGGTGTGATGCGCTCGACTGGGGGATGAAGAACCGCCTGTCAAAAATTTTTGCGCCCACCACCGGTCGCACGGTGATGCTGGCGGTCGATCACGGCTACTTCATGGGTCCGACCACCGGGTTGGAACGGATCGACGTGACCATCAATCCGCTGCTTCAATACGCCGACACGCTGATGTGCACGCGCGGGGTGTTACGCGCCCTGACGCCGGCCACCTTCACCAAGGGGATTTCGCTGCGCGCCAGTGGCGGACCGAGCATCCTGAAAGAGCTCTCCGACGAACGGATCGCCGTGGACATTGAGGATGCCTTGCGTCTCAACGTCTCGGCCATGGCAGTCCAGGTATTCATCGGGGGCGAATACGAAACCCAGTCGATCCACAATATGACCCGTCTGGTGGATCAGGGGTTGCGCTACGGCCTGCCGGTATTGGGGGTAACCGCCGTGGGCAAAGAGTTGACGCGGGATGCCAAATACATGCGTCTGGCCACGCGCATCTGCGCAGAGTTGGGAGCCACCTTTGTCAAGACCTACCATGTCGCCAAAGGGTTTGACACCGTTACCGCCGCCTGTCCGGTGCCGATCGTCATTGCCGGCGGCAAGAAACTCCCCGAGGCCGAGGCCCTGACCATGGCCTACAATGCCATCGAACAGGGGGCTGCGGGCGTGGATATGGGCCGCAACATTTTCCAGTCCGAGGCCCCGGCAGCGATGATCCAGGCGGTGGGCAAGGTGGTGCACGAGCGGTTCACCCCGCGCGAGGCGTATGATTTTTATTTGGCGATGAAAAACCAAGCATGATCAACCGCTGGTCCGATCACGACGCCGCCGACTTTTTGGCGAGGCTCACCCCGCGCTGGGGCGAACCATTGGCCCTGCGCACCTACACCAGCCGGTTGTTGGGTGCGGAAAAGGGGCTGGTGTTGCACGGCGGCGGCAACACCTCGGTGAAGGCCAAACGACGCACGCTGTTGGGCAGTGAGGTCGCAGCCCTCTTTGTCAAGGGTTCCGGCTGGGATCTGGAGTCGATCGAACCCGAAGGATTCACCGCGCTCGACCTGCAACCGCTGCGTGCCCTGGAGGCGTTGCGAGATCTGGACGATGCGACGATGGTCAATGAACTGTTGATCCGCCGCTTCGATGCCGAAGCCCCCACCCCGTCGATCGAGGCGCTGCTGCACGCCTTCTTGCCCTACTCCTACATCGACCACACCCACGCCGACGCGATTCTTGCCCTGACCAACCAACCGGACGGAGCCGTACGGATTCGTGCCGCACTCGGCGATGCGGTGGCGATTCTGCCCTATGTGCATCCCGGCTTTGCCTTGGCCAAGGCGGTGATCGCCTGTCATGCCGCCCATCCGGGACGCAAGGGGATGGTGCTGATGAAACATGGGCTGATCACCTGGGGTGCAAGCGCCAAGGAGGCGTATGAGGCGACCATCGAACTGGTCAGTCGCGCCGAGAGTTGGATCGCCCGCGACTCCAAACCGGCGACCCGCACGTTACGCCGTATCACGGCGATCAATGCCGCCCGGGAGCGTTATCTGGAGATCGCCCCCCGGTTGCGTGGTGCGCTCGCCCTTCCGACCGGCAATCCGGATCAGCCACACGCCCGTTTCGTGCTGTTGCCGGTAATCACTCGGGAAACGCTCAATCTCGTGGATGCGGAGAACGGTGAAGAGCTGACCATTACCCCGCCGCTCACCTCGGATCATCTGATCCGCACCAAACATCTGCCGCTCTGGATCGACGATGCCGCCTCGATCCCAACAGCCATCGCCGATTTTCAGCAGCGCTACCGCGAGCGGTTCCAACGCTTCTCGACCCCGCATCATCCGCCGAAAGCCTTTGACCCGACGCCGCGCATTCTGTTCATGCCTGGCATTGGCGCGATCTGCGTGGGACGCAACGTTCACGAGGCAGCGATCACCCGTGACATCCTGATGCAGACCTTGCAGGTGAAAGAGCAGATCTCTGCCATGGGGGGCCGCTATCAAGGGCTCAACGATCCGGATCTCTTCGCCATGGAGTATTTTCCGCCCCAGGTCAAAAAACTGGCCCGGCTGCGTGAAAAACCGCTCTCCCGCCAGATCGCCCTGGTGACCGGAGCCGCTGGTGCCATCGGTGCGGGAATCTGCCGTGAGCTACTTGTCAACGGTTGTCATGTGGCCGGGGCCGATCTGGCCGGTGAGGCGCTCGATACCCTGGCAGCCGAATTTCAGGAGTTGATACCCGGACAATTCATGCCGATTGCCATGGATGTCACCTCTGCAGAGGCGGTTGCTGTTGGTTTTGCCGCATTGATCGAACGTTGGGGCGGACTGGATCTTTTGATCCCGAATGCGGGACTGGCCCACGTTGCGGCACTCGACGAGTTGCAGCTGGCGATGTTCCAGAAGTTGCAGCGGGTGAATGTCGAGGGAACCTTGCTGGTGTTGGCCGAGGCGGCGCGGATTTTCAAAAAACAGGCCACCGGCGGCGATGTGGTGATGATCTCCACCAAGAATGTTTTTGCGCCGGGCGCCCGTTTCGGGGCTTACAGCGCCACCAAGGCCGCCGCGCATCAACTGGCGCGCATCGCCTCGCTGGAGCTGGCCGAGCATGGGGTGCGGGTCAACATGGTGGCACCGGACGGGGTCTTTTCCGACGGGGCACGGCCTTCGGGATTGTGGGCCGAGGTGGGGCCGGACCGGATGAAAGCTCGCGGTTTGGATGCCGACGGTTTGCAGGAGTACTATCGCAATCGTAATGTGTTGAAGGCACGCATCACGGCAGCGCATGTGGCCAAGGCGGTTCTGTTTTTCGCCACGCGGCAGACGCCGACCACCGGTGCGACCCTGCCGGTGGATGGGGGGTTGCCGGATGCCACGCCTAGATGAATGGGCGCAACGATCCAAACAATCGTTTTCAAGAGTTGCCATGGCGTATTGAGATGTGACGGCAGGAGCCTCACGCAAGGCGCGTCCCTCTTAAAACAACGCTGAATTTACAGAGTATGCAAGCCGCATCGGGTGTTGCAACCCCTGATCAATTCATTTAAATCGCACCCATTTAAACCGCACCCAGCTTGGAATGTGTAGTTTTTATTAGTGAAAAATAAAGAGAGGGTCTGGGAGATTCATCTCCCAGGGTTTTGACTTTGACTTTAGCGCGCTCTTCAAAAGAAGCATTTTTCGCGCCTTTTGCGAAAAATGCGCCGCGCGCCGCCAAGGCTTGC
>JAMOBI010000066.1:0-21965 GCA_039908105.1 Magnetococcus sp. YQC-9 | reverse complement strand
TTCGGTGCGGGGGGCAATACTGGCCAGCTCGCCCGGGTGGATGGCGGCAGCGGGATGGACATCCTGCGGCTGGAGGGCAGTGGCCTGACTTTGGATCTCACCGCCATCGCCAATCAGGGGGGCGGCACACCGGGCAGCGCCTCCCGCCTGGAGGCCATTGAAACCATTGATTTGACCGGCAGCGGCAACAACACCCTGACCCTGGCCGTGTCGGATCTGTTCGACCTGGCGGGCATGAACCGGATCAACAGCGCCACGCAGACCGCCCTGGGCTGGAGCAACGGCACCTACAGCTTTGCCGCCAGCGAAGCCAGGCACCAACTGGTCATCGACGGCAATGCCGGGGATGTGGTCAACGCGGGCGGCAGCACCTGGAGCAACCAGGGAACCGTGACCCACGACGGTCACACCTATGCGGTCTACAACAGCGATACGGGTGTGGCGCAACTGCTGGTGGATACGACGATCACCCGCAATCTGCCGGAGCCGATCCATCTCTCCGCCATTGCCAACGGCACGGGCGGTTTTGTGATCAATGGGCAGTGCACGCTCGACCAGAGCGGTGCCAGTGTCGCGGGTGCCGGGGATGTCAACGGCGATGGTCTGGACGATCTGATCGTCGGGGCCAAGTTCTCCGATCCCTCTGCCGGTGCCGATGCCGGACGCAGCTATGTGGTGTTCGGCAGAACGGATACCAACCCCATCGATCTCTCCGTGATCATGGCGGGCACGGGCGGTTTCGTCATCGATGGGCAAGGTGGCGGCGAGCACAGCGGTTTGAGTGTCGCCGCTGCCGGGGATGTCAATGGCGACGGTCTGGCCGATCTGCTTGTCGGAGCACCGCACATCACCGCCGGGCGCAGTTATGTGGTGTTCGGCAAGACCGGCACCTCGGCCATCCAGCTTTCCGCGATCGCGGCGGGCACGGGCGGGTTTATCATCAATGGCCAGTGCGCGTCGGATGAAAGCGGTTTTTCTGTCGCTTCCGTCGGGGATTTCAATGGCGACGGTCTGGTCGATTTGATCATTGGGGCCAGGTACAGCACCCCCTCCACGACCACCTGGGCCGGTCGCAGCTATGTGGTGTTCGGAACCACCGGTACCGCTGCCATCAATCTCTCCGCCATTGCCGCTGGCACGGGTGGCTTTGTCATGAATGGCCAGGGTGCGAGTGACAACAGCGGCACGAGTGTCGCGGCTGTCGGAGATGTCAATGGCGATGGTCTGGCCGATCTGCTCGTTGGGGCGCCGAACAGCGATCCCGCCTCTGGCAGCCTGGCCGGCCGCAGCTATGTGGTGTTCGGCAGGAGTGGCACCACCGCCATCAATCTCTCCGCGATTGCAGCAGGCACGGGCGGCTTTGTCATCAATGGCCACTGTGCTGCGGACGCGAGTGGCAACATGGTGGCCAGTGCCGGGGATGTCAACGGCGATGGTCTGGCCGATCTGTTCATCGGAGCGCCACAGAGTGATCCCACCCCTTCCAGCAATGCCGGACGCAGCTATGTGGTGTTCGGCAAGACCAACTCCACGGCCATCAATCTTTCCGCCATCGCGGCAGGGAGCGGTGGTTTTGTCATCCATGGTCAGTGCGCGAGCGACTTCAGCGGTAACAGTGTTGCCAGCGTCGGGGATGTCAATGGTGACGGTTTGGCCGATCTGATCCTTGGGGCGGTCAGCGGCGACCCCGCTGCTGGCAGCAATGCCGGGCGCAGTTATGTGGTGTTCGGCAAGACCGGCAGCACGGCCATCGAGCTTTCGGCCATCGCGGCGGGTACGGGTGGATTCGTCATCAATGGCCATTGTACGCTTGACGAGAGCGGTACCAGTGTCGCGGCTGCCGGGGATGTCAATGGGGATGGATTGGCTGATCTGATCATCGGAGCGCCGACAGGCGACCCTGTTGCCGGCAGCAATGCCGGGCGCAGCTATGTGATTTTCGGCACGACCAACGGGGCCTTTACGCCAACCGCGGTGGATCAGATGGGCACCAGTGGTGCCGACACCCTGACCGGTACCTCGGGCAACGATAGCCTGGTGGGCGGGGCCGGCAACGATACCCTCACCGGCGCGGGTGGTGCGGATGTTCTTTTGGGTGGTGCCGGGGATGATCTGTTCGTCCTTAATGCCAGCAACCTCACCGCACTGGGCAGCAATTTCGGTACGGGGGGCAATACCGGCCAGATCGCCCGGGTGGATGGGGGTACCGGGATGGACACCCTGCGGCTGGAGGGGAGCGGCGTCACCCTGGATCTCACCCTCATCGCCAATCAGGGGGGTGGCACACCGGGCAGCGCCTCGCGCCTGGAGGCCATCGAAACCATTGACCTCACCGGCAGCGGCGACAACGCCCTGACCCTGGCCGTGTCGGATCTGTTCGACCTGGCCGGCATGAATTTCATCAACAGCGCCACACAGACCGCCTTGGGCTGGAGCAACGGCACCTACAGTTTTGCCGCCAGCGAAGGGAGGCATCAACTCATCATCGATGGCAATGCCGGGGATGTGGTCAACTCGGTCGGCAGTACCTGGACCAACCTGGGAACCGTGACCCACAACGGCCATACCTATGCGGTCTACAACAGCGATACAGGGTTGGCGCAACTGCTGGCGGACACGGCGCTCACCCGCAACCTGCCTGAGCAGATCCATCTCTCCGCCATCGCGGCCGGCACGGGCGGTTTCGTCATCAACGGACAGTGCACGTTCGATCAGAGCGGCTTTTCTGTCGCGGGTGCCGGGGATGTCAACGGCGATGGCCTGGACGATCTGATCGTCGGGGCGAGGATGAGCGACCCCGCTGCTGGCGCCGATGCCGGGCGCAGCTATGTGGTGTTCGGCAAGACCGGAACCACGGCCATCGATCTCTCCGCCATCGAGACGGGGACGGGCGACGGCTTTGTCATCAACGGGCAGTGCACGTCCGATCAGAGCGGTATCAGTGTCGCCAGTGCCGGGGATCTCAATGGCGACGGCCTGGCCGATCTGATCGTCGGGGCGAGGTATGGTGATCCTGTCGCTGGCGTCAATGCCGGAAGCAGTTATGTGGTGTTCGGCAAGATCACCACCGCCGCCATCAATCTTTCGTCCATCGCGTCAGGAGCCGGCGGTTTCGTCATCAATGGACGGTGTGGGTCTGACCAGAGCGGCTACAGTGTCGCCAGTGCCGGGGATGTCAATGGTGACGGCCTGGCCGATTTGATCGTCGGGGCGTGGAAAAGCGATCCCACCGCTGGCCTCGATGCCGGGAGCAGCTATGTTGTGTTCGGCAAGACCGACACGAACGCCATCAATCTCTCTGCCGTCGCGTTGGGTACGGGAGGGTTTGTCCTCAATGGCCACTGCGCGAGCGACTACAGCGGCAGGAGTGTTGCCGGTGCCGGGGATGTCAACGGCGACGGCCTGGCCGATTTGATCGTCGGGGCCATGTTCGGCGACCCAACCTCTGGCAGCAATGCCGGGCGCAGTTATGTGGTATTCGGGAAAACAACCACCACAGCCATTAATCTCTCGACCATCTCCGTGGGTACGAACGGCTTTGTTATCAATGGCCACTGCGCGAGCGATTTCAGCGGCAACAGTGTCGCCACTGCCGGAGATGTCAACGGCGATGGACTGGCCGATTTGATTGTCGGGGCATACTCCGCTGACCCGGCTTCCGGAACCAATGCCGGGCGCAGCTATGTGGTGTTCGGCAAGACCGGCACCATCGCCATCAATCTCTCCGCCATTGCAGCAGGCACGGGTGGCTTTGTCATCGATGGACAGTGTGCCAACGATCGCAACGGCATGAGTGTCGCCACGGCCGGGGATCTCAACGGCGACGGCCTGGCGGACCTGATCGTCGGGGCCATGTACGCTGATCCTGCCGCTGGTATCGATGCCGGACGCAGTTATGTGGTGTTTGGCAAGACCAATACCTCCGCCATTGAGCTTTCGGCCATCGTGGCGGGTACGGGCGGCTTTGTCGTCAACGGGCAGTGTATGACTGACTGGATCGGTAGCAGTGTCGCCAGTGCCGGGGATGTCAATGGCGACGGTTTGGCCGATCTGATTGTCGGGGCACGGAACGGCGATCCTGTCGCTGGCGACAATGCCGGGCGCAGCTATGTGATCTTTGGTTCAACCAGCGGCGCCTTTGTGCCTTCCGCCGTGGATCAACTGGGCACCAGTGGTGCCGACACCCTGACCGGAACCTCGGGCAACGATAGCCTGGTGGGCGGGGCCGGCAACGATACCCTCACCGGAGCGGGCGGCGCGGATGTTCTTTTGGGTGGTGCCGGGGATGATGTTTTCGTCCTTGCTGCCAGCAACCTCACCGCACTGGGCAGCAATTTCGGCGCAGGAGGCAATACCGGCCAACTCGCCCGGGTGGATGGCGGCGGAGGGGTGGACACACTCCGGTTGGAGGGGAGCGGCCTCACCCTGGATCTCACCGCCATCGCCAACCAGGGTGCCCTCACACCGGGCAGCGCCTCACGTCTCGAATCCATCGAAACCATGGATCTCACCGGCAGCGGCAACAACACCTTGACCCTGGCCATGTCGGATCTGTTCGACCTGACGGGCATGAATGTGATCAACAGCGCCACGCAGACCGCCCTGGGCTGGAGCAACGGCACCTACAGCTTTGCCGCCAGCGAAGGCAGACACCAACTGGTCATCGACGGCAATGCCGGGGATGTGGTCAATGCCAGCGGCAGCACCTTCTGGACCAACCAGGGAACGGTCACTCACAACGGACATACCTATACGGTCTACAACAGCAATACGGGTCTGGCGCAATTGCTGGTGGACACGGCGCTCACCCGCAACATGCTGGAGCAGCAGATCCATCTCTCCGCCATCGCTGCCGGCACGGGCGGTTTTGTGATCAACGGTCAGTGCACGTCCGACATGAGCGGCTTTTCTGTCGCGGGTGCCGGGGATGTCAACGGCGATGGCCTGGACGATCTGCTCGTCGGGGCCAGGTCCAGTGATCCCGTCGCTGGCAGCAATGCCGGGCGCAGTTATGTGGTGTTTGGCAAGAACGACTCCACGCCCATCGATCTCTCGGCCATCGCGGCTGCCACGGGTGGCGGTTTTGTCATCAACGGGCAGTGTGTGCAGGATTACAGCGGTTCCAGTATCGCGGGTGCCGGGGATGTCAACGGCGATGGCCTGGACGATCTGATCGTCGGGGCGTGGAAAGGCGATCCCACCGCTGGCGCCGATGCCGGGCGCAGCTATGTGGTATTTGGCAAGAGCGGCAGCACGGCCATTGATCTCTCGGTCATCGAGGCCGGCACGGGCGGTTTCGTCATCAACGGACAGTGTACGCAGGATTACAGCGGTTGCAGTGTCGCGGGTGCCGGAGATGTCAACGGCGATGGCCTGGACGATCTGATCGTCGGGGCGCGGTTCGGCGACCCTGCCGCTCTCAGTGCCGCCGGGCGCAGTTACGTGGTGTTTGGTACAACCGGGACTGCGGCCATCAATCTCTCGGCCATTGCCAACGGCACAGGCGGTTTCGTCATCAATGGCCAGTGCATGGACGAATTCAGCGGCAAGCGTGTCGCCGGTGCCGGGGATGTCAACGGTGACGGCCTGGCCGATCTGATCATCGGAGCGACAGATGCCGACCCCGTTGCGGGTGACAATGCCGGTCGCAGCTATGTGGTGTTCGGCAGAACCGCTACCGGGCAGATTGATCTCTCCGCGATCGCGACTGCGGGCGGCTTCATCATCCATGGTCACTGTATGAATGACAAGAGCGGCAGCGGTGTCGCGGGTGCCGGAGATGTCAATGGCGATGGATTGGCCGATCTGATCATTGGGGCCTACAACGGCGACCCGGCTTCCGGAAACAATGCCGGGCGCATGTATGTGGTTTTCGGCAAGACCGCGAGCACGGACATCACTCTTTCCGCAGTCGCAGCAGGGACCGGCGGTTTCGTCATCAATGGTCAGTGCGATAGCGACTTCAGCGGCATGAGTGTCGCCACTGCCGGGGATCTCAACGGTGATGGTCTTGCTGACCTGATCGTCGGTGCGTTACAGAGCGATCCTGTCGCTGGCAGCAATGCCGGGCGCAGCTATGTGGTGTTCGGCAAGACTGGTACTGCGGCCATCGAACTTTCGGCCATCGCGGCAGGTAGCGGCGGTTTCGTCATCAACGGCCACTGTACGCTTGACACCAGCGGTTACAGTGTCGCCCCTGCTGGGGATCTCAATGGCGACGGCCTGGCCGATCTGATCGTCGGGGCAAGGAACGGCGATCCAACTGCTGGCAGCAATGCCGGGCGCAGCTATGTAATCTTTGGTACGACCAGCGGAGCCTTTACGTCAACCGCAGTGGATCAACTGGGCAGCAGCGGCGCTGACACCCTGACCGGCAGCAGCACAAGCGAGACCCTGGTGGGTGGAACCGGCAACGATACTCTTACCGGTGGAGGCGGTGCGGATGTGCTGCATGGCGGTGCGGGGGATGACGTGTTCATCCTCAATGCCAGCAACGTGACCGCACTGGGCAGTGCCTTCGGTGCGGGCGGCAATACCGGCCAACTCGCCCGGGTGGATGGCGGCGGCGGGATGGACACCCTGCGGTTGGAGGGGAGCGGCCTCACCCTGAATCTCACCCTCATCGCCAACCAGGGAGGCAGCACACTGGGCAGCGCCTCGCGTCTTGAATCCATCGAAACCATTGACCTGACCGGCAGCGGCAACAACACCCTGACCCTGGCCGTGTCGGATCTGTTCGACCTGGCGGGCATGAACCGGATCAACAGCACCACACAGACCGCCCTGGGCTGGAGCAACGGCACCTACACCCTTGCAGCCAGCGAAGGCAGACACCAACTGGTCATCGACGGCAATGCCGGGGATGTGGTGAATGTCAGCGGCACCACCTGGAGCAGTGCAGGCACGGTGACCCATGCCAGCATCACCTATACGGTCTACAACAACTCAAGCGGTCTGGCGCAACTGCTGGTAGCCTCGGGGGTCACCTTCAACTGCGTGGGGGATCCTTTGGTGCTGGATCTGAATGACGATGGCATTCATTTGACCGCCAAAGAGGCCGGAACCCGCTTTGATATGAACGGCGACGGCCTGGCCGATGCCACCGGCTGGATCGGGGCCGGGGATGGCCTGCTGGTCTGGGACCGGGACGGCAATGGACGGATCGACGGCCTGCAAGAGGTCATCTCCGAACAGGCGCTGCCCGGTGCCCGCTCCAGTCTCTCCGCCCTGGCCACCCTGGATGGCAATCAGGATGGTCGCTTCGATGCCCTGGATGCCGGTTTCTCCGCGTTGCGGGTGTGGGTGGATGGCAACCAGGATGGGCTCTCCACCAGCCAGGAACTCTCCACACTGCAACAACTGGGGATCACCGCTCTGGGTCTGACCCTGGATGGCTCCGCTGCTGCCAGCATGAACGGCAACACCATCAACGGTTTGGCCACCGTCACCTACGGGGATGGTCATTCGGGGAGCATGGCCGAGGTGCAACTGGCTTTCTCCACCACCACCCAAATCGATGCCGATGCCCAACGGACGACCAGCGATCCGGATCTGCACGCCTCTTCTGCCATCCAATCGGGAGAAGAGGGGGTCATCCGTGCCGAGAGCAGCCAACCCGCCACCTCCGGCGACTCAATGCACGCAGGCCAACCCGACCCGGAACGCCTGGCAGGCATTCTCAATTGGGAAGGGGTGACCCTGCACCAGGATGGAGAGGGGGTGAACGTGGCCTTTGACGATGCCTCTTTGGATCTGACCAAACTCATCGCCAATCCCCCATCCTTGGGCATCAACCGGGCAGAGGTGGGGGGAATGGGCGATAACATATTGAATATGCATGATTTCATTGATCTCTCCTCCATGGGCGACCTGTTGCGAGCGGATGGGGGTGGCAGCGAGGTGTCTGATCTGCAAAAAATGCTCGATAGCGTGTTCAATCCACGAGGTGCGATCACGGTGACAGGCTTGGAGCATGCACCCGATGTGACCAGCGATACGCTGATTGGAGCGGACAGCCTGGCGGCCCACCGAATGCTGGATGATCTGCATACTGTCCTGGTGGGTTCTGAGGTCGTGGTCAATCTCATGCGTTGAGTGGCGGAGAAGGAGTTATGCAAGCGGGATGAACGCCCTGAATACCACCGCATCCCCTTTCTCGGTGCTCTGGCAAAAGCTGGGTCAAACTCCCGGCGAGGCGACCTTGTGGCTGGAGCTGGCCCGTCATTACGCGGATGGCGACTGGCCATGGCAGGCCGGTTATGCCGCGCGTCAGACGGTGCGTCTCGATGCGACCTTAATCTCCGCGCTGCCCACTGCCCGGATCGGCGCGTGGCAGGATCCCTCTTTTGGCGATGCCGTGCTCGGACGGGCCCACTTTCCCCAGGCAATGGCGATGACGGAACGTTTTGCTGCGCAAAGCGTTGCCCATCCCGGTGACTGGTTGACCTGGCTCTATCTGGCCCGTTTGCACGAAATGGCCGCCTCCCCGGATGCACCACCGGCCAGGGTTGCGCGGGACCAGGCCCAACGTCTCGAATACCTCCCCGGTGAGGCGTTGCATTGGCTTGGGGTGTGGCGCCTGAACGCCGGTGACGAGCAGGGGGCGGTTGTCGCCTTCTCCGCGCTGTCCAATAGTCAACCCAGGCGGTTTGGCTCGATGATGTATCTGGGCGAGGCCCTGCTGCGTGTCGGCCAGGTGGCAGAGGCGCAACAGGCCTTCTCCCTGGCATCCCAGTCCAACAATCCCGAATTCCTCGTCACGTTGTCCGCCAGGGTGTATGGCCACAATTACTGGCAGGAGGCCATCGATATCCTGAAAAAGGCCCATACCCTGCGTCCGGATTCTGTGCCGATTCTGCTACAGTTGGCCAGAATCCAGTCCGAAGTGTATGACCTGGCCGACTGTCGCGCCACCCTGCGGCAGGCGCGTGAGCTGGCACCGGACAACCCGGAGGTTCGTTTACTGGAGGCCGGCCTTCAGGGACGCATGGGCGACGCCCATGGCCATCTGGCAACATTGCAGACGGTTTATGCTGCAGGTGGGGATCCCCTGTCGCGGCTGGCCTCGGGCATCGCCATGACCGCCTTGTACCACGACGGGCTCACACCGCTTCAGGTGGCCGATCTGCACCGGAGCGTCTGCGCTCCCATCGAGCAGGCGGTGACGCGGACCACCGATTTCGTCAATCCGCGCACCACCGATCGACGTTTGCGCCTGGGCTGCGTGACCGGAGACCTGCACCGTCAGCATCCGGTCAACATTTTTTTCTTGCCTGTATTGCAACATCTGGATCACACCAGCCTGACGATCTTCGTTTATCACACCGGCACCATGCACGATGAGTATACCCGTCAGGCCAAGGCCTGCGTGGATCACTGGGTGGAGGCGTCGGGCATGGATGATCGCGCCTTGCATCAGACCATCGTTGCCGATCGAATCGATATGCTGCTGGATCTGGCGGGTCACACCTCCAGCCACCGGCTGGGGGTGTTCGCCATGCGGGCGGCCCCGGTGCAGGCCACTTTTCTGGGGTATCCCCATTCGACCGGGCTTTCCACCATGGATTGGCTGATTGGCGACGCCATGGTTTCCCCGGCTGAAGATGCCGGTCTGTTCAGTGAAGGGTTGGCGCAACTGCCCAACAGCGTCTTCTGCTGGGCGCCGGTGGACGAATATCCCCTTCCAAGGCCGCGATCAACCGATGCCCCGGTGGTATTCGGTTCCTTCAACAACGCCATGAAACTCTCGCCGAGCACCGTTCACCTCTGGGCCCGGGTGTTGCATGCCGTGCCGGACTCCCGGTTGCTGCTCAAGGCCCCTTCCTTGCGCGATGCCGCCGTGCAGGCCAGCATGACCGAGCGGTTCGCCGGACACGGGATTGACGCCACCCGATTGCTGTTTCGCGGTCCTTCCGGGCTGGCCGAGATGATGCAGGAGTATGGAGATCTCGATATCGCCCTCGACCCGACACCCTACAACGGCGGCACGACGACTCTTCAAGCGTTGTGGATGGGGGTGCCCGTGGTGACCCTGGCGGGCGGGAATTTTGTCGGGCGGATGGGCGCGAGCTTTTTGCACACGCTGGGACAACCCGATTGGGTGGCCAGCGATGCGGAGGGGTATATCCGGATAGCCGCTGCTTTGGCCAATTCGCTCAACGAGTTGCGCGGAGCGCGCTCCCGACTCCGCCAGCAGATGAGCGCCTCGCCTCTGTGCCACATCAAGAATTATACGAAAGACATGGAAAGCCTGTGGCACGCGATGTGGGCGACCTGGTGTCGTGGCGAGAGGCCGGGGGTGATCCGGATTGAAAACCGACCGAATGGGCAATCCTCGCCACCCGCTCCAACCACGGCGCCATCCACGCCTTGCAACTCTGGCCGTCCATCGGGCGGGAGGCTCCCCATACCGGAAACCGCTCATCCCCCGCTGGACATCACCACCTCCCGCCATATGTTGAGTTGGCTGGCCGAGCAGAACCTTTCTATTGTTCTGACCACTTATCAGATCGGCAAGCTGTTTTTGTTGGGGCGCAAGGCCAATGGCGCGTTGTCGGTCTTCGAGCGTACCTTCAACCGCTGCATGGGGCTTTGTCCGACGGACAACGGCTTTTGTTTGAGCACGCTCTTCCAGGTTTGGCGCTTCGAGAATCTGTTCACCCCCGGTTACCAGCAGGACGGCTATGACCGGCTGTACATCCCGCAAGTGGCCCATACCACGGGCGATCTGGATATTCACGACATGGCGCTGGATGCGGACAATCGTTTGGTGTTCGTCAACACGCTGTTTGGCTGCCTGGCAACTTTGAGCGACACCCACAGCTTCAAACCGCTCTGGCGTCCCCCGTTCATCAGCCGACTGGCTGCCGAAGATCGTTGTCATTTGAACGGTCTGGCCATGAAGGATGGACGACCGGCATTCGTCACGGCGGTCGGCGTCTCGGATGTGGCGGACGGCTGGAGGGAGCAGCGCGCTGACGGTGGCGTGGTGGTGGAGGTTGCCGGGAACGAAATCGTTGCCACCGGCCTGTCGATGCCGCATTCGCCCCGTTGGTACCTGGAGAGGCTCTGGCTGCTCAACTCCGGCACCGGGGAGTTTGGCTACGTGGAGTCAGAGACCGGACGTTTCGTCCCTTTGACCTTCTGCGCCGGCTACCTGAGGGGATTGTCATTCCATGGACACTATGCCCTGGTGGGACTCTCCCTGCCGCGCCACAACAGGACTTTTTCGGGACTTCCCCTGGACGAGAAGCTCAAAGCGCGTCACGTCGAACCGCGCTGCGGCATTCAGGTGATCGATCTGCACACCGGGGATACGGTCCACTGGCTGCGCATGGAAGGGTTGGTCAGCGAGATTTACGATGTCATCACCCTGCCCGGTGTGCGCAAGCCCATGGCCCTGGGGTTGGTCACCGACGAAATTCAACGTGTGATCAGCATGGATGGTTGATGTGAACGCCAGAAATCCATACCCGCGAGAGCTTGCCGCATGATTGAAGATCGTCAAACCTCCACGCCGGATGCCCGCGTGCCGTCACCATTGCCGGGCGAGCCGGATTTTCGCGGGCAATGGCCGGAAACCGGGGCCGCGTACGCCAATGACGATCCTTTGCTCCATTGTCTGGCCATGCTGACCCGCTACTGGGAGCGTCCCCAATCGTTGCACGCCTTGCGGGCCGGTCTGCCCCTGGTGGACAACCGGTTCACCCCCGAGATCTTTTTGCGCGCCGCCGCCCGGGTGGAGATCGCCGCCCAGGTGGTGCGCAAGCCTTTGGAGCAGATCTCCCCGCTCACCCTGCCTGTGGTGCTCCTCCTGAAGGATCGTCAGGCGTGTCTGCTGATGACCCTGGAGAAAAATGGTCGCGAGGCCCGCATTATCCTGCCGGAAACCGGTGACGGCCAGGCCATCGTGGAGCTGGAACGCCTCAAGGAGCGCTATTCGGGACAGGCCATCTTCACCCGTCCCCGGTTCCGCTTCGATGCCCGCTCGGAGGAGATCGGCGCGGTGTCGGACAAACACTGGTTCTGGGGCACCTTGAGCCGTTTTTCCGGCCTCTACGCCGAGGCCATGCTGGCCTCCTTGATCCTCAATCTGTTTTCCGTCACCGGCTCGCTGTTCGCCATGAATGTCTACGATCGGGTGGTGCCCAACAACGCCACCGATACCTTGTGGGTGCTGTTTCTCGGCGCCAGCCTGGTCTATGGCTTTGATTTGGCCATCCGGATCCTGCGCAGCTATTTTCTGGATATCGCCGGCAAGAAGGCCGACATCATCATGGCAGCAGAGCTGTTCGGTCAGGTCAACAATGTCCGCATGGCGGCCCAGCCAGCCTCCAGTGGGGCGCTGGCGCGCAACCTGCTGGAATTTGAATCGTTGCGTGATTTCTTTACCTCTGCCACCCTCTCCACCTTCATCGATCTGCCTTTTGTTCTGATCTTTTTGTGGATCATCTACTTTCTGGCGGGCGAAATCGTGCTGATTCCGCTGCTGGTCATCCCGGTGATCCTGGGGGTCAGTCTGCTGTCGCAACGGATCCTGACCCGTCTCATGCGCATGAGCGCCAAAGAGTCGGCCCAGAAACACGCCATTCTGGTCGAGACCCTGAGCGGCATGGAGACCATCAAAACCCTCGGGGCTGCGGGAACCCTGCAAGGCCAGTGGGAACAGATCATCGGTCTGTCCGCCCATACGGGCTTGCAGTCGCGGCTGATCGCCAGCATTGTCCTGAATGTTTCCAATTTTCTGCAACAGATGACCAGCCTGGGTATGATCGTGTTCGGCGTCTATCAGATCCACGACGGGAAATTGACCATGGGGGCGCTGATCGCCAGTTCCATGCTGGCCGGTCGCGCGCTCGCCCCGATGTCGCAGGTGGCCGGACTGCTGATGCGTCTGCAACAGTCCAACATCTCGTTGCACACCTTGAACGACATCATGAATCTCCCGCTCGAACGACCGGCCACCAGTCGTTTCATCCACGCCCCCCGATTGGAGGGGGCCTTCATCTTTGACGATGTCACCTTCCATTACCCGAAAAATCCGGTTCCGGTGTTGAAGAATTTCTCCCTGCAGATTCGTCCGGGAGAACGGATCGCCATCCTGGGCCGGATCGGTTCGGGAAAGAGCACCCTGCTCAAACTGATGCTCAATCTCTATCAACCGGACTCAGGGACCATTCTGGTGGATGGCGTGGATCTGCGGCAGTTGGATCCGGTGGATCTGCGACGCCATATCGGCTGTGTCAACCAGGAGAATCTGCTGTTTTTCGGTTCGGTCCGTTCCAATATTCTCATGGGTGACCCGTTTGCCACGGACGCGGCCATGCTGCGTGCTGCGCATCATGCCGGGGTGGACGAGTTCGTCCGACGCCACCCCCACGGGTTCAATCGTGCGGTCGGCGAACAGGGCAAGGGGCTTTCAGGCGGTCAACGCCAGGCCATCGCCATCGCCCGCGCCCTGCTGAACAATCCCCCGGTCCTGCTGTTCGACGAACCCACCAGTCAGATGGACAGCGCCTCGGAGGAGCGTTTCAAGGCACGAATGAGCCTCATCATGCCGGGATGCACCGTGATATTGGTCACCCACAAGGCCGCGCTGCTCTCCCTGGTGGAGCGGATCATCGTGCTGGATGAGGGCAGGGTGGTGTTGGATGGTCCGCGGCAGCAGGTGCTTGAGCAGTTGAGCGGTGGCCCATGGCCTGGCCGTGCGGGCGACCGTCGCGATGGGGAGTCGGGAGGCGGATGATGGGCCACGATTGGATGGACCGCCAGTTCATGACCGAGTCGGCGGCTGCCCGGCAGAACCGGGTGCACCCGTATGCCCATCTCCTGCTGGTGGTGATCGCGCTGTTTCTGGCCTCGGTACTCTATTGGAGCGCTTATGCCGAATTGGACGAGGTGACCATCGGGGTTGGCAAGGTCATTCCCTCCGGACAGGTCAAGGTGGTGCAGAGCCTGGAAGGGGGCATCCTGGCGGATCTTTCGGTGACGGAGGGGGAGATCGTCAACAAGGATCAGGTGTTGCTTCAGATCGACGACACCCAGTTCCAGGCCTCTTTTCGCGAAAGCCGATCGAAATTTCTCGCCCTGACTGCCCGGCACGCCCGGTTGGAGGCCGAGGCCAACGACACCCCCCTGGAACTCCCCGCGATCGTCATGAACGAGAAGCCGGAGCTGATGGCCAACGAGGAGAAACTGTTGGCCACACACCGGAAGGAGATCAAATCCGCGACCAGCATGCTGGCCAATCAGGTGGAACAACGCCAACATGAACTGGGCGGACTCATCGCGACCGAAAAACAGCTGCGTCATCGCCTGGAGCTGCTGCGCAAGGAGGTGAACCTGACCGAACCGATGGTGAAGAAGGGGATCATGTCCGAGGTTGAGTTGTTGCGCATGCGTCGAGAAGTGGTCGAAATGGAAGGGAGCCTGGAAAATTGCACGCTCTCCATTCCCCGCACCCGGTCGATGCTGGAGGAGGCCCGCACCAAGCTCCAAGAGCCAGTGCTGATCGCCCGCTCCAAGGCGCAAACCGATCTCAACGAGGTGCGTTCCGAATTGAATCAGTTGCAGGAGTCCCTGACCGGTCTCCAGGATCGGGTGCGACGCACGGCGATTCGCGCCCCGGTGCGGGGAACGGTCATCCGGGTGCGCATCCACTCCATCGGTCAGGTGATCCGTTCCGGAACGGATCTGGTGGAGATCATGCCCTTGGACGACTCCCTGCTGATCGAGGCGCAGATCCGTCCCGCGGATATCGCGTTTCTGCATCCCGGTCAAAAAACCATGGTCAAATTCACCGCCTATGATTTTTCCATCTACGGTGGCCTGGGCGGTTTGTTGGAGCAGATCAGCGCGGATGCGATTGCCAACGAAAAAGGGGAGAGTTATTTCAAGATCCTGGTCCGTACCCAGAAAAACCATTTGGGTACGGATCAACATGTTCTGCCCATCATCCCTGGCATGGTGGCCACCATCGACATCATGACCGGCAAGAAAACCGTCCTGGATTACCTGTTGAAACCGATTCTTAGGGCCAAGGCGAATGCTTTGCGCGAAAAATGAATGTTAAAGGGGGATTATCCCCCTGGTGGGATCCAAGGGCAAAGCCCTTGGGACTTTGTTTTTGACTTTAGCGCGCTCTTTTCAAGAAGCATTTTTCGCGTTTTTTGCGAAAAATGCGCCGCGCGCGACCTTCGTGAGCGTCGTTTCCGCTTTTTGGAAACGACGCTCACATCTTGCACGCAGCCTTGCAAAAAACTACGCATCCCAAAGCAGGTGCGGTTTAGTAAAAAAAAAGAGAGGGAAAAAAAAGAGAGGGTCTGGGAGATTCATCTCCCAGGGTTTTGCCTTTGACTTGAGCGCGCTCTTCAAAAGAAGCATTTTTCGCGATTTTTGCGAAAATGCGCCGCGTGCGGCCTTCGCCGGAGTCGTTTCTGGTTTTTAGAAACGACTCCGGCATTTTGCACACGGCCTTGCGGAGAATGACGCTTCTTAAGCTGAAGAGGTGCGCGGTCTCGAGTATCTTTTTTATTTTTGACTTTTGCGCGCTTTTACGGTAAGCACTTTTTCTCTCGGGTTGAAAAAGTGCACGGGAGCGCGTAACTTTTTTATTTTGGTTCGTCGTCAGCGGCAACCAAGCCCGGCATGACTTAACACAAAGCAAATGATGCCGTCTTCAGCGACCAATTTTGCAACATCACATTGGTTGGAACCTTCACCCTAAGGGAGATTCGATCATCATCAAGCCTTCCATACCCCATAGCAGCGGCGGCGCACCCCATAACAACAGCTCCCGGGAACGGCCCGCTCCCCAGGTTCAGACCGACAACACGCGCATCAACGAGATGATCCGCGTGCCGGAGGTGCGTCTGATCGACGAAAAAGGTGAACAGGTGGGGGTGGTCACCACCTACGAGGCGATGCGCCGCGCCATGGAGGCGGGTCAGGATCTCGTTGAGGTGGCGCCCGATGCCCGTCCGCCGGTCTGCAAGATCATGGACTACGCCAAGTTCAAGTACCAGAAGTCGGTACGCGAGCGGCTCGCCAGGAAAAAGCAGGTGCGCATCGAGATCAAGGAGATCAAGTTCCGTCCCGGAACCGATACGCACGACTTTGACGTGAAGCTCAGAAGCATGCGAAAATTTCTGGAGGATGGCGACAAGGTGAAATGCACCTTGCGTTTTCGCGGTCGTGAGATGGCCCATCAGGATCTCGGTCTTGCCCTGTTGAAACGGGTTGAGGAAGCGGTCGCGGATCTGGCCAAGGTGGAGCAGGTGCCCAAGCTGATGGGTCGGCAGATCACCATGGTGGTGGCTCCTTCAAAAACCAAGAAAGTACCTTGATATCAACCCCTAACCGAAGGATCGGCAATGCCCAAGATCAAAACCCATCGGGGCGCGGCCAAGCGGTTTTCCGCCACCGGCACCGGTAAAGTTAAGCGCAACCAGGCGTTCAAGCGTCATATCCTGACCAAGAAAGCGCCCAAGAACAAGCGCAACATGTGTGGCACCTGTCTAATGTCCCCAGCGGACAGCCCAGCAGTCCGGCAGATGATGCCCTATTTATAAGTCTTTTTCAGCCAAGGAGTTTTACCCATGTCGCGCGTTAAACGGGGCGTGTGTGCCCACGCACGTCACAAGAAGGTCTTGGATCTGGCCAAGGGGTATCGAGGCCGCAACAGCAGCTGTTATCGCATCGCGTTGGAAAGGGTCGAGCACGGCCTGCAATATGCGTATCGCGATCGTCGTGCCCGCAAGCGGGATTTTCGCAAGTTGTGGATCGTGCGCATCAACGCTGCGGCCCGGTTGAGCGGTCTCTCTTACAGCCGGTTGATCTCCGGTCTGGCCAAGAGTGGCATTGAACTCGACCGCAAGGTGCTGGCCGATATGGCGGTGCATGCGCCGGAGGATTTCGCGCGTGTGGCCGAGCAGGCCAAGGTTGCCCTGGCGGCTGCCTGATTGCTATTGGATCGTGATGGCCGAAAGGGTTCCATGTTTGTGGAACCCTTTCGTCTTTTGTGAGGTCTGAAATAAAACCCCGCCCGGTTCGGGATACGTGGTTTCCACTGGCGGGGTCCAGGGGCCACTGGCCCCTGGTGGGATCCAAGGGCGAAGCCCTTGGGACTTTGTTTTTGACTTTAGCGCGCTCTTTTCAAGAAGCATTTTTCGCGATTTTTGCGAAAAATGCGCCGCGCGCGGCCTTCGCGGGAGTCGTTTCCGTTTTTTGGAAACGACTCCCGCATCTTGCACGCAGCCTTGCGAAAAACCACGCATCCCAAAATGGGTACGGTTTAGTAAATCATTACAGCACACGTTGCCGCGCTTTTCGCCACACCACCATTTTCATCACTGCCGGGAACCCACCATGCTCGAAGATGATCTGGCCAATTTAAGAGAATCCGCCCTCGCCAAACTCGCCGCCGCCACCTCACCTGCTGACCTGGAAGCGATCCGCGTCCAGACCATGGGCAAAAAAGGGGATCTCACCCAGATCCTGCGCGGCTTGGGCCAAATGGATGAATCGCAGCGCGCCTCGTTCGGCGCCAAGGCCAATGCCTTCAAAGAGGCGTTCGCCGCCACGCTGGCCGAACGTACTGAAGTGCTCAACCAGGCGGAGTTGAACCAGAAACTGGAACGCGAATGGGTTGATGTCACCCTGCCGGGTCGCCCGCGCAACCGCGGCACGATCCATCCGGTCACCCGCGCCCTGAACGAAATCATCGAGATCTTCACCGCCATGGGCTTTCCGCCTGCCTCGGGCCCGGAAGTGGAGTCGGATTGGCACAACTTCGAGGCGCTGAACATCCCGCCCGACCACCCGGCGCGCGCGATGCACGATACCTTCTACCTGCCGCCCGCCCGGGATGGCCGCAAACGGCTGCTCAGAACCCACACCTCGCCGGTGCAGATCCGCGTCATGGAGGGCCGGCAACCGCCGCTGCGCGCCATCGCTCCGGGCAAGGTGTTCCGCTGCGACTCGGACCTCACCCATACGCCGATGTTTCATCAGGTTGAAGGGTTCATGGTGGATGAGGGGATCCACTTCGGCCAGCTCAAGGGGCTGCTCGAAGCCTTTCTGGTGCGCTTTTTCGAGCGGCAACTGCCGGTGCGCTTCCGTCCGTCGTTTTTCCCGTTCACCGAACCGTCGGCGGAAGTGGACATGGGCTGCCTGTTCTGCGAGGGGGAAGGGTGCCGCGTCTGCAAGCGTACTGGCTGGCTGGAGGTGCTCGGCTGCGGCCTGATCCATCCGAATGTGCTCGCCAACGTCGGCATCGACCGCGAACGTTACTCCGGATTTGCCTTCGGCATGGGGGTGGAACGACTCGCCATGCTCAAATACGGCATCCACGACATCCGTTCCCTGTTTGACAACGATACCCGCTTTCTGTCGCGGTATGCCTGAAAACAGGATCGGATGGTTCATTTTGAAGCTTAAGAAAACGGGAATCTCCCCATGAAAATCACGCTTGACTGGCTGCGCGACCATATTGACCTCGACCTTGACGCCACCACCCTGGGCGCCAGACTCACCATGGCGGGCCTGGAACTCGACGCCCTGTATCGACTCGATCAGGGGCTGGAAAAGGTCCAGGTTGGCCGACTCGAAACCGTGGAACCCCATCCCAACGCCGACCGGCTCACCCTCTGTCATGTGCGCATCGGCGAAAGTTGCCTGCAGATCGTCTGCGGGGCCAAAAATCACCGTCCGGGCGACAAAGTGGCCGTGGCGCGCGTCGGCGCGCAATTGCCCAATGGCCTGGAGATCCAGCTCGGCCAGATCCGTGGCGTCACCTCGCAGGGGATGCTCTGTTCGTTGAAGGAGTTGGGACTGGAGGCCGAATCCGAAGGGGTGTTGATCCTCGATCCGGCCACACCGCACGGCCTGCCGATCGCCGAGGCGCTCGGACGGGATGATGTGGTGCTGGAGTTGGGGGTGACACCGAATCGTGGCGACTGTTTGGGCGTCCGCGGGGTGGCGCGTGAGGTGGCGGCACTCACCGGTCAGAAATTGAAGCCCCTGGAGGCCACGCCGGTCGACATCACCGCGCCCGAGGCGATCGCTCAGGTGCGGCTTGAGGATCCGATCGGCTGTCCGCGCTACGCGGGACGGGTGATCCAGGGTGTCAAGGTGGGACCGAGTCCGGCCTGGCTGAAGAATCGCCTGGAGGCGGTCGGCATGCGCTCGATCAACAATGTGGTGGATGTGACCAACTACCTGCTGCTCGATCTCAACCAACCGCTGCACGCCTTTGATCTGGAACAGCTGTGCCAGCCGGTGGTGGTGCGACGCGCCATCGAGGGAGAAGTGCTGCGCACTCTGGATGGCCAGGATCGTCCGCTGACCCCGGCCATGACGGTGATCGCCGATTCGGAGCGGGTATTGGCTCTGGCCGGCATTATGGGGGGTGCGGAGAGCGGTGTGATTGAGGCGACCAGCGATATCTTTTTAGAGGTGGCCTATTTTGATCCGATCGCCACGGCGCGTACCGGTCGGCGTTTGGAGTTGGTCTCCGAGTCGCGCCATCGCTTTGAGCGCGGCACCGATCCGGATGCGATCCCTCAGGTGATGGAGCGGGCCACGCGGATGATTCTGCAGCTGGCCGGAGGTCAGGCCGGACCGGTGACGTTGATGGATGGCGGCACCTGGCATCCGCCGGCGGATATCTTCTATCGGCCCGAGCGGATCAACCGGCTGGGCGGTATCGAGCTGCCCCCGGAGCAGATGAACCGCATGCTGGAGGCTTTGGGGTGTCAGGTCATGCCGATCTCCGGGGAGGAGATGCGTTTCATGGTGACGCCGCCGAGCTGGCGGCATGACTTGAAGCGCGAGGAGGACATTTTAGAGGAGATCGTGCGTCTGTACGGTTATGACCAGGTGCCCACCGCTCTGCCGCGCCTCCCTGCTGCACCGCCGCAACCGGATCCACACCGTCGCCTGGCCGAGCGGGTGCGGGAGATTCTGGTGGGGTTGGGCTATCAGGAGGCGATCGATTACGCCTTTGTCAGTCCGGCGATTCAACGTCGTTTTGATGGCACGATCACCCCGGTGGCGCTGCTCAATCCGCTCTCCGAGGAGCAGTCGGTGCTGCGTACCAGCCTGATTGCCGGTTTGGTGGAGAGCGCGCAGCGCAATCTCAATCGCGGCAACGGGCGGTTGCGGTTGTTCGAGATGGGACGGGTGTTTCTGCCGGATGGTGGGGGGGTGCTATCCGAGGTGGAGCGTCTGGCCTGCGTGCTGTGCGGACCGGCAGCGGAGATCTCCGCACATGTCGCGCCGCGTGCGGTGGATTTTTTTGATCTCAAAGGGGATCTGGAGGCGCTGTTCACGGATGTGACCAGGGGTGTGCCGACCTTTGAGGCGGGTGGACCGGAATTTTTGCATCCGTTGCGCAAGGCGAACTTGTGCGGGGTGGATGGGGTGGTGATCGGCTGGATGGGGCAGTTGCACCCGGCAGAGCAGGAGGCGTTGGATCTGCGGCGTGAGTTGTGGGTGATGGAGCTGGATTTGGCAGCGTTGGCGACCGGGACCAGGGGGCGTTCTTCGAGCGATGCGATGGCGAGTCGCTATCCGGGGATTCAGAGTGATTTCACCTTCCTGATGCCGGAGAGAACGAAAGCTGCTGAGGTGGTGGCCGAGGTCATGGCGGTCGATGCCGGTTTGATCCGTCAGGCGCGGGTGGTGGCGATCTACACCGGCAGTGGGGTGCCGGAGGGGCGCAAGAGTTTGACGTTGAGCGTGTTGTTGCAGGCGGACGATCGCACCTTGACCGATGCCCAGAGCAAGGGGGTGGCAGAGCGAATCATGGCGCGGGTGGTGGAGCGGTTCGAGGCCGCGTTGCGGTGATCCAAACCGCACCCGGCTTGGAATGTGTGGTTTTTATTGGTTAAAAAAAAGAGAGGGTCTGGGAGGTTCATCTCCCAGGGTTTTGCCTTTGACTTTAGCGCGCTCTTTTCAAAAAGCATTTTTCGCGCCTTTTCTAGAAAAATGCGCCGCGCGCCGCCTTCGCGGGAGTCGTTTTTTGCTTTTTGGAAACGACTCTGTGCATCTTGCACGCAGCCTTGCGAAAAACTACGCATCCCAAAGCAGGTGCGGTTTAATGGCTGCGTGACCTTTTGGGAGGTCTGAGAGATGCCAGAATCGTTTCATGAGAACCGAGTGATTTTTTCCTCAACTTAAGCCCGGGAGGGCCGATAAGTATCTTAACAGCACGGGGGAATCGTGATGGAGCGGATGGCCAGGAGGGCTGCCGAAAAAAATGATGAGCGATGCAAAAAAGAGCTCAACTTCCATCAAGACCGTGACGATAATGTAAACTAAGCCCACCCGGAGTGGTCGGGCAAAAAAGAGAAGCAAACCCGGACCCAAAATCCGGCAGGCTCTCAAAGGGTAGGGTTGACCCTTCAAAACGAACAGCCCACCTCCAGTCAGGGACGATCACGAAACGTCGGGTTCTAATGAATCCGCGGATTCGGGAGGCTACTTCAACATGTTCGACCGCGCTTTATCATCTCGTCTGCATAAATTCGGGCATCGCCCGGACCCGCTTGCGCTTTCTCACTCGGAGTGGTGAGGATGCGTCATAACCAGCCCAATCCTATCTATTGATTTTATTATACGCTAAGGGTGTTATGCGTGACGGAAGGATTTTCTTCCAGGATCGCTGCGCCCGGCAGGCCCGGACCGGTCTGCCTTGCCAAAGAACGGTTCAGTCGTGACCAGGGATGGATGATTCCAATGAATCTCACGTGAGAGATTCGTTCAGGGAGGATTATAACATGTCTTTTTCTATCGCAACCAATCTTTTCTCCATCAACGCCCAGCGTAACCTGATGAAGTCGACGAATGCCCTGGGGACGACCTACAAGCGTCTTTCTTCGGGTTTGCGGATCAACAGCGCCAAGGATGATGCAGCTGGTTTGTCGATTTCGACGCGGATGACGGTGCAGATTCGAGGGTTGAACCAG
>JAMOBI010000206.1:0-1921 GCA_039908105.1 Magnetococcus sp. YQC-9 | reverse complement strand
CCCTCTTCATGGTCATGCAGGTGATCGTCGATGAACAAAGAGAAGATCGAGGAGGTCATGAACTCGCTTAAGGGTGGACCTGGTTCACAAGCCAATCAATGAGATAGGCAGTTAATGGCATCATGATGCAGAACGCTTGGGACTGCTGACAGTCTCCTGGCAGATGGCGTCAGGCTGACAGATGGAGCACAATGAGACGCTTCTGCCTGCCTTCTTGGCCTGTTTCTGCTCGTACATCCTGGCATCGGCAACCGCCAGCAAGGACTCCACAGCATCGCCGTCGTCCGGGAAAACCGCTATCCCGATACTCGTTCCTAGCTGTTTCCCCTTGAAAGCAGCGTGGGTGGTCGTGCGGACGGCTTCCTTGATTCGATAGCACACGTTGCAGGCATCATTGACCGAATGAATGATCACCACGAATTCATCGCCGCCCAGACGGGCTGCGAAATCCGATCCGCGCAACGCCTCTTTTAAAGATTTGGCGACCTCGATCAACGCCAGATCTCCAACATCATGGCCCAATTCATCATTGATCGCTTTGAAACCGTTCAAGTCGAGAAAAGAGACGGCTATCCGTCGTTTCTCACGCTTGGCGACTACAATGACGTAATCGAGCGTCTCACAGAAAAACTTTCGGTTTGGAAGGCCCGTCAAGATATCGTGATGCGCCTCGTGTTCCAGAACAGCGGCAAGTTCACCGATCTTGCGTGAGGTTCTCCACAAAGCCGCCATTCCCGCGAGCAAGCCGATCAAAACCGACGCCGTCAAATACATCCACCTCTGCGACGTGGAAGAACTCTGCACCGCCATCTCGCCGTGAAGCCTGTTGTTGACTGCGAGATCCTCCGCAATGTATCGCTCGAGAATGGAACGAGCCACATCCATGGATTCCTTGCCTTCGTCCGTTTTCACAATCCGAAGAGCCGCTTCATAGCCCTGATTATCGAATACCTCGATGGTTCTGTGCAACTCTGCCATCTTGGTGGCTACCGCCGCCTTGACCTTGACAATCTCTCCCTCTCGTTCCTCTGGTATATTCGCCAGGAGATCGGCCATGACGCTTTCCACCAGACGCACAGCATGATCATAAGGTTGACGGTAGGCAACATCACCAGTCATCAAGTAGCCGCGTTGACCTCTCTCTGCCTCAGCCAAAAATGCTGTCAGACGGCGAGCATACCGAACGCGATCATACAGCGTGTCCGTCTCCTTCACCATCGCGGTATATTCAGAAATAGAGGTGTGGTAAGTGTAGCCTTGAGCAGCGGCGACCAGCGCGGAAACCGAGAACAGGGAGATCATCAGTTTACGGAACCGTCGCTCACGTTTCATTTTTCCCTCACCGCATGGCTTTGACCCATGACACATCTCCCACAATGCAAAATGCGAACAGTTTATGCGGCTTCTCAATCGTGTCAACGAAAAAGGGTGCTTCCGACTGTGAGGGCAAACCGCCTGTGAATGACAAGGCGTCCGCAAGGGCATCCGGCCCTACCAGAAAAATTTTCCGCATTTTCCATCTTTTGCTTCACTCCGGAGCATATTATCATTCCGCTCCAGTCCCTTGCTGATGAGGGCGTGATTCACTCTGTCTCCGGTGAGTCACGCCCTGCCACCCCATCCTTCAAAGACCGCCATGACCAAATCAGAGCTGATCAAGAACCTTGCATTACGGATGGACCTCCCGCCCAAGGAGGCAGAAGTGGCGGTGAACACGGTGCTTGAGGTCTTGCGTGATTCATTGTCTCGTGGTGACCGGGTGGAACTGCGCGGTTTCGGCAGCCTTGGGATCAAACACCATAGAGCCAGAGAAGGGCGCAATCCCAAGACGGGTGTCTCGGTCCAGGTCGAGGCCAAACGGCTGGTGTTTTTCAAGGCGGGTAAAGAGTTGAGGGAGCGGGTGGATCGCGATTGATGCCGG
>JAMOBI010000065.1:0-15759 GCA_039908105.1 Magnetococcus sp. YQC-9 | reverse complement strand
CGGCACCGACAAGCTGGCACGACGGACAGATTATGGTTTCAATAATGTTCATAAGGCTGATTTACAGCCTCTACCAGCATCGGTCAAGGGCGATCAGAACAGTCGGAGCCCAGTGCCCTTTCGGGGGCGGTTGTCCGCCTACGGTGTTAAATGACGGGTTGGTGTCAATGGGAATTTTTTGCATGTCTTCGGAAGATGGATTTGGTATGCTGGTGGCGTCGTCAATCCACTGATCCGGAGACCACCCTTGACCGCCATCACCTTCGACACACTCAAATACGTCAAGACTCTCAAGGCCGCCGGGTTTGAGGAGCGGCAGGCCGAGGCCCTGGCCGCAGTGCAGGCCGATGTGCTTGATAAAAATCTGGACGTTCTCGCCACAAGAGGAGATCTCAAAGAGCTCGAAATACGACTGGATGCGCGCTTGAAAGAGCTGGAACTTCGCATGGCCGCAGAGATGGCCCCGCTCAAGTGGGGAACCGCAATCACCGTCGGTGGCATCGTCGCGATCATCCTCAAGACCTTCTTCCCGCACTGACCCGCCTTCCCGCCTTTCACCGCGAAGCGAAAATACCACCACCCCACCACCCCACCACCCCGCAATCCCCAAGAGGGACTGTGGGGGTGTTGTTTCTTATCTCAATCTGTATCTTGTCTGTTTCGTGAAACGCGGGTGAAACGTTTCATGAAACGCTGCCACCTGCCAGGGGGTGATCAGGAGGGACTGCATCAGCAGGTGGTGATCAGGAGTCGGAGGGGGCTCGTTCTCGTGGGTGGATGCTGCGAAAATGGTACGGAAAAAATCCTTACCCCAGGCGGATCCTGATTTCGTGGGCCGGTGGATTGACCATCGGTCAGATCGAGGGTCATTGTCTCGCCATCGCCCAGAGGGACGGGCATTCACCCTGGATAGGGACAAAATCGGAGGTGTTGGCTTTTTGACAAAAAATGCAGCAAAATTTTTTGTGTGTAGAATCGTGTGTAGTTTGAAGGGTATGCAATTTTTTATAGTTTAAATTCAGCAAGTTGCGTGACAATGTGACTCTCCCTTTGTCCAAGACTCTCCAAGAAGTCAGCAAAATTAAACAGTTGCTGGCTTTTTTGTTTCCAAGGGGCACCAAGCGATGTGTACAGACATCCAGGTTTGGTGTGTGCAGGACACATTAGAAGAAGAGATCACCGCGCCGGCGGTGGGGCGGGAAGGCGCATCTCCTGGGCGGGTGGCGCAACATATTGGACCGGCAGCGGCCACACCCGCATGAGGCCGAACAACAAGCCGATGCCGCCGATGATCATGGCACCCATCTTGATCACCATGCGGAGTTCCAATTCCTTGATGTCGCGCTGGAGAAGTTGAATATCTCCCTGTGGGAGCTGAATATCTCCTTTGGTCGCCAACTCCTTGAGCCTCACCTCTTCCACCTTCTGGAGAACGTTGGAAAGGGCCTTTGCCTGGGCTTCGGCCTGGGCAGTGGGAACCCCGGCGCTCTCCAACTCCTTTGCAAAGGCCAGCGTGTCGAACAGAATGGCAATGGCGCTGCTCATGGCGTCTCCTCCTGAGATGAGATCTTCCAAAATACTCTATCCGATTACAACCGGTTCCGTCCACGAGTTTGGTGTGTGCAGGATCGTGTATCGAACGAGTGTATGGGAACCGGGCTGCACAGAAACGGTAAACTATATGTAAAATAATCATTTTTTGCGATTTTTTTTAAAAAAATGCGTTGCGTGCCTTTTTTCGCTCGTTCGTGAAATGAGCGTCTCTTGACAAATGGGAACCATTTTCTCAAGAATCGATCCAATGACCTGTCAGGCAGGTTTTGTGACAGAACCCTAAAGCCGCATACCGGCTCCCCACACCCTTTGATTCCGAGGAAATTGCATGAAAAAACAGCTGATTGTCGCGGCCTTGCTGGTCGCTCCCTGGGTGGGTTCGCAGGCGATCGCCAATGGCGATGCCATGCTTGATGAGGCGCGTCAGGTGGCGATGCAGCTACCGCCCAAGTTGATGGCCACCCTGCAGGATGAGATCGGCAAGTCCGGTTTTCATGGTTCAATTCCGGTGTGCAAGGAGAGTGCTCCCAAGATCGCCGGCGAGGTCTCCCAGCAGACCGGGTGGAAGATCAAGCGGGTGAGCTTGAAGACCCGCAACGAAGCCCGCGCTACCCCGGATGCCTGGGAAAAGGCGGCTTTGGAGGAGTTTGACAAGCGTGCTGCGGCGGGTGAGCCGCCTGCCAAGATTGAGAAGGGCGAGAAGGTTGGCAGCGAATACCGTTATGCCAAGGCCTTGCCGGTGCAATCCCTCTGCCTGGGATGCCATGGCAAGGAGGAGGTTTCGGCTGAGGTCAAGGAGGTGTTGGGCAAGAACTATCCCAACGATCTGGCGACCGGGTACACCGAGGGGCAGATTCGCGGTGCCATCAGCATCCGCAAGCCCCTGCCTTGATTGAATGAAACCGCACCCGGCTTGGAAGTTTCGCTTTATTGGTAAAAAAAAAGAGAGGGTCTGGGAGATTCCTCTCCCAGGGTTTTGCTTTTGACTTTTAGCGCGCTTTCAAAAGAAGCATTTTCCGCGTTTTTTTGCGAAAAATGCGCCGCGCGCCGCCTTGGATGCGGGATTGTTTTGCGCATTTTGCAAAACAATCCCGCGAATATGGCCCAAGAACAAAGCTGCGTGACTAAAGGCTTTAAGGTTTGGTGGCTGGCGTGCCAACCCATCGCAACCAGACAAATCAGCTTGGTTGAGCTGGCGGGTTAACGTAAGGCACCACCCAAACTCTCAAATCAGTTCTGTTGACCTGCTACTTCGGATTGTAAATCGTGTCCGGATCGACCTCCGGGGCGCTGATGGCCCGCCAGGTTCCGCTTGCCGCCTCCAGGAAGAAGCAGCTGCGCCGCCCGGTGTGACAGGCCACGCCCACCTGATCGACCAGGATCAACAACGTATCCTGATCGCAATCGGTGCGGATTGATTTTACCTTCTGGATGTGCCCCGAGGTTTCGCCCTTTTTCCAGAACTTCTGACGACTGCGCGACCAGTAACAGGCTACGCCGGTCTTGACGGTCTCAAGCAGCGAATCGCGATTCATCCAGGCCATCATCAACACCTCGCCGGTGTCGTACTGCTGGGTGATGGCCGGGATCAGGCCGAGGTTGTTGAATTTCAACCCGTCGATGTTGAGTTGCGGGGTGGTCAAGTTCATGCGGACTCCTTCGGAAGGCGTACCTCCACGCCGTGGTCACGGAGGTAGTGCTTGACCTCCGGGATGGTGTGCTGACGAAAATGGAAGATCGAGGCGGCCAATACCGCGTCGGCATGGCCCTCGCGCAGACCTTCCAACAGATGCTCCATGGTGCCCACACCACCCGAGGCGATCACCGGGATGGTCACCGAGTCGGCGATGGTGCGGGTGAGTTCCAGATCATAGCCGCTTTTCGAGCCGTCGCGATCCATCGAGGTGAGGAGGATCTCCCCGGCGCCCAGTTCCTCCATACGGATCGCCCAGGCCACGGCATCGAGTCCCGTGGGTTTGCGTCCGCCGTGGGTGAAGATCTCCCAACGGATCGGACGCCCGGATGGATCGTGTGCCACGCATTTGGCGTCGATGGCCACGACGATGCACTGCGAACCGAACTGATTGGCTGCCTCGCGCACGAATTCGGGACGGAACACCGCAGCGGTGTTGATCCCCACCTTGTCGGCCCCGGCCTTGAGCAGTCGGCGGATATCCTCGTTGACCCGCACCCCTCCGCCAACGGTCAGGGGGATGAAAACCTGTTCGGCGGTGCGTCGCACCACCTCAAGGATGGTATCACGGTTTTCGTGTGAGGCGGTGATGTCGAGGAAGGTGAGTTCGTCGGCCCCCTCTTCATCGTAGCGGCGTGCGGCCTCGACCGGATCGCCGGCGTCAATCAGATTGACGAACTGGATCCCCTTGACCACGCGACCCTCGCGGACATCCAGACAGGGGATGATGCGTTTGGCGAGCATGCTGCACTCTCTTTAATGGATGTCATAAGGCGGGCTGTTCGGCCAGCCAGCGGGAGGCGGCCTGGAAATCAAGGCGTCCGTCGTAGATCGCCTTGCCGGTGATGATGCCCGAGATCCGATTGCCGTTGGGGAATGGACCCCCTTGCTCACGGGCCTGATGGATATCCTTAAGGCTCGATATCCCGCCGGAGAGGATCACCGGGATGGTGATCGCCTCGGCCATGGCGCGGGTGGCGGAGATGTTGGGACCGGTGAGGGCACCATCGCGGGAGATGTCGGTGAAGATGATTTCGGCCACCCCGGCATCCTCGAAACGGCGCGCCAGATCAAGTGCGGTGATTTGGGTGGTGGCGGACCAACCCTCGACCGCGACCCGTCCGTCGCGGGCATCGATGCCCACCGAGATGCGTCCCGGGTGGAGCCGGCAGGCTTCGATCACCAGTTGCGGATCGCGGCAGGCGATGGTGCCGAGGATCACGGTGCGGATGCCGGTTTCAAGCCACTGTTCGATGGTCTCCAGCGTCCGGATACCGCCGCCGAGCTGCACCGGGATGGTCAGGGCCGCCAGGATGGCGCGTACCGCAGCGCCATTGACCGGCTCGCCGGCAAAGGCGCCGTTGAGATCGACCACATGCAGCCGTTGTGCGCCCAACGATTGCCAGTGACGCGCCATGGCGGACGGGTCGTCGGAGTAGACCGTGGCCTGTTGCATTTCGCCCTGGAACAGGCGCACGCATTGACCGTTTTTCAAATCGATGGCCGGAATGAGGATCATGGGTCAAGGTCTCCAGGCGACAAAATTTTTGAGCAGTTGCAAACCGGCCTCCTGGCTCTTCTCCGGGTGGAACTGGGTGCCGAAGAGGTTATCCCGGGCAATGGCCGCCGGGAAGGGGATGCCGTGGTCGCACCAGGCGGCCACATGAGTCGGCTTGTCGGCCACGCTGTGGTAGGAGTGGACGAAATAAAAATGGGTTTGGTCCGGGATGGCGTTCCAGAGCGGATGGGGTGTGGCCTGCCGCACGCGATTCCAGCCCATGTGGGGGATTTTGAGTTTTTGCTCTGGATTGTGCGCATCGGGCATGTCGTTGGCAAAGCGGATCACCTTGCCAGGAAGTAGATCCAGTCCCGGATGGATGCCGAATTCATGTCCCTCGCCAAAAAGGAGCTGCATGCCGACGCAGATGCCCAAAAAGGGTTTGCCGGCTTGGATGTGGTCGAGCAGTGGTGGGATCAGACCGCTCTGATCGAGGTTGTGGCGACAATCGGCAAAAGCGCCGACGCCGGGCAGCACCAGATGGGATGCCAGGCGCACGTCGTCGGGTTGGCCGCTCACCCGGACCTTGCCACCCGAGGCTTCGAGTGCCTTGGCCACGGAGCGCAGGTTGCCGGAGCCGTAATCGATGATGGTGATCATGCGGATAGCCTGTCAAAGTGAGTCGTGACTTTGAGGAGCCTTGCTGTTGGAGGGGGATTGAACGGTTTCAGACTCTTTGGGATGGGTTGTCAACCACTGGTACGCTGAATATCGGCACCCAACGCCTGGAGTTTCTCTTCGATCCGTTCGTAGCCCCGATCGATGTGATAGACGCGCGAGATGGTGGTGGCACCTTGTGCGGCCAGCCCCGCCAGAACCAGGGAGGCGGAGGCGCGCAGATCGGTGGCCATGACCGGGGCACCGAGCAGGTGGTCGACACCGTGGACCTCGGCGACATTGCCGTGGACGCGGATATCGGCACCGAGGCGCTGGAGTTCCGAGACGTGCATGAAGCGGTTCTCGAACACGGTTTCGGTGATGACGCTCACCCCTTGAGCGAGGCTGTCGAGCACCAGCATCTGCGCCTGGAGATCGGTTGGAAAGCCCGGATAGGGGCAGGTCTCCAGGTTGACCGGTTGCAAAGGCTCGGGCGCGGCCACCCGGATGCGTCCGGACTCTGGCATTTCGACGATGACACCGGCCTCGCGGAGTTTCTGGATCGGGGCTTCGAGCGACTCGGCATCGGCATCGGTCAAGATGACATCGCCGTGGGTGACAGCGGCGGCCACCATGAAGGTGGCGGCTTCGATGCGATCCGGGATGATGCGGTGTTGGGTGCCGTGGAGTTGCTCGACGCCGTCGATGATGATGGTCGAGGTGCCGGCGCCCTGGATGCGCGCCCCCATTTTATTGAGAAAGATCGCCAGATCGGTGACTTCGGGTTCGCGGGCGGCATTCTCCAACACGGTGCGGCCATCGGCGAGCGCGGCGGCCATCATCAGGTTTTCAGTGCCGGTGACCGTGACTGGATTGAGATAGATGTGTGCGCCATGCAACCGTTTGGATTTGGCGCGGATGTAGCCTTCATCGAGGGTGATCTGGGCGCCCATTTTGCGCAACCCCTCGATGTGCAGGTTGACCGGACGCGAGCCGATGGCGCAACCGCCGGGCAGGGAGATCTCCGCCTGGCCGTGACGGGCGACCAGAGGGCCCATGACGAGGATGGAGGCGCGCATGGTCCGCACCAGGTCATACGGGGCGCGGAAGTTGTTGACTTGGCTGTTGTCGATCTCTACACCGAGTTTTTCGTCGATGGTGATCGCGGAACCGTGCTGGCCCAACAGCTCCAGCATGGTGGTGACGTCTTTCAAGTGCGGGATGTTGGAGAGGTGGACCCGTTCACCGGTGAGCAGGGTGGCGGCCAGCGCGGGCAAGGTGGCATTTTTGGCTCCGCTGATGGGGATGGTCCCCCGCAGGGCTTGTCCGCCCCGAACGATGATCTTATCCATGGACGCGCGTTACCGGTTCTAGCGAAAAAAGGCCCGCCTCATGGAAGGTGCGCATGAGGAATACACTGTCATATCACTGTCCGGCGAGTCATTTCAATCTGCCAGATTAAGCAGTATACCACTCCTGGTGAGGAGGTGTCATTGTTTTTGGTGGGTTTTTGCGGGGAGAAACCGGTATTTTTCTTGGCGCAGCTGGTGATTTGCGGGTTGACTGACTGGATCTTGTATTGTAAACTATCGAAATAAAACGATAATTTCTTTACCGTTGTGTGTCGCGGGTCCGACGGTTTTTCCATCCAATCATCCAAAGGAGGCAGAAAATGACGAAACGTGTGTTGATTCCCCTGGCCGAGGGGTTCGAGGAGGTGGAGGCGGTCACGTTGGTGGATGTGTTGCGTCGTGCCGGGGTGACGGTGGTGACTGCGGGGTTGCGGGTCGGGCCGGTGGCCGGGAGTCACGGGTTGGCGGTGGTGCCGGATACGACCTTGGATGCGGTGGTCGAGGAGTCGTTCGACATGATGGTGTTGCCGGGCGGACTGCCGGGCACGACCTATTTGGATGGGGATCCGCGTGTGCATGCATTGTTGAAGCGATTGGCGGGTGAGGAGAAGTATGTGGCGGCGATTTGTGCCGCGCCGTCGGTGCTGGCACACGCCGGGTTGTTGACCGGCAAGCGGGCGACCAGCTATCCCACCTGCATGCCGGAGGAGTTGTTGCCGAGCATGAGCTATTGCGAGGAGCCGGTGGTACGCGATGGTCGGGTGATTACCTCGCGCGGGCCGGGGACGGCGATGGATTTCGCGTTGACGCTGAGTGAGTTGTTGACCTCCAAGGCGGTGCGCGATGAGGTGGAGGCGGCATTGATGCGCCCGTGAGGTGTCCGGCATTGACGATTACGGGGGTCCGGGGGCGGTTACCGCCCCCGGCAGGGTCTGGGACTTAAACCGCAACCAGCTTGGAATGTGTAGTTAAACCGCAACCAGCTTGGAATGTGTAGTTTTTTTCATCAATAAAAACCACCCATTCAAAGATGGGTTTGATTTGGTTTTTTACGCGCAACATGGAAAAACATTGCGCCAAGCCTTGTTTTCTTCTTGCCAGATATTTTGCATCTTTGCAAAATTTCTGGCAAGAAAATCATCGCCAGAACAGATCGCCGAAGGCGGCATTTTGAGAACAATAACGCATCACGTTAAAGAGGTGTGACGATGCGACAGGTATTGATCTATCCAGGAGAGGACGGTTTTTGGGTGGCGGAGTGTCCCAGTCTGCCGGGATGTATCAGTCAGGGCGAAACCCGAGAGCAGGCCATCACTGGCATCCGTGAGGCGATCGAGTTATATATCGAGGCTCTGGAAGAGGAGCGGATTCATGTTCCCGATGAACGTTTTGAAGCGTTGTTGATGGCTGTATGAGCGGGGTGCCGCAACTCTCCGGTCGGGAGTGTCTGGCCGTACTGAAACGATTCGGTTTTCGACTGGTTAGGCAGAGGGGCAGTCATATGGTGGTGCGACGGGATAATCCTTTTTCGCAATTGGTGATTCCAGATCACGAGGTTCTCGATCGAGGCACGTTACGGGCGATTGTTCGTCAATCCGGTGTGTCTGTGGAGAGCTTTTTGGAGAGCTGATGTTGTAGCGGTTCTGAACAAAACGCGTGATTATTTTTTATCGGATCGCGCGCGCAAACCGTACAACCCCCCAAATTTCACGGCCAGACCGCGTTCTTCAAGGCGGTGCAGATAATCATGGATGGTCTGAATCACGGCTTCGTCAACCATGCCGGATCTTTAGGTGTCATCTTGAGCGGGGGTCGGGTTGCTGGGTTGAGGCGTGGCAGACTGCGGTTTTGGCGCGCACGAAACCCTGACCGACCAAAGGTCTTGACTCGAAACCCTCAACCAACAGGGTTCCGAGTGCCACCGGCAAGACCGGTATTCGTGCGGTGTCATGTCACGAAGCAAAGCGGTGTCCGCCCATGCCGGAACGCGAGGAGGCGATCATCGCCCGCCAGCTCAACGGCAGCGAACCGAAACGGCGTCCATGACCATCGATGCTGTCCGGGCATCTCCATTCGGTCATCTCTTCGTATTCCGGCTCCATGTCGCCGCTCCAGTCACGTCGGGGTGGAATGCGGATTGTCATGTATTGTCCCATGGTGCAAGGTTCCCTATAATCGTCAAGGATGCGTGAAAAAGTCGCCTTGTTTGGGCAAAGTTCAATGATCATGCCAGATCGATCGCAACGGTTTTAACGCAAGTCACCCCCTCTGGTTGCCGGGGTCTGGCAACCAGAGGGGTAAAAGGCCGCGCGCTTGCGCTGTTTTTCGTGCTGCGCACGAAAAAAGGCTTATCGTGAAGAGCGCGCGCAAGGCAACATCCTGGAGGCTTCGCCTCCAGACCTCCACCGGAGGCGGTAACCGCCCCCGGACCCCGGTAATCGTCCAACCAGCCACTCTTCGGCATTTTCCAAAGGAGTCACCTGCATGGCCGTCGCACCACCGCCGATCCCCGGCTTTCTGCCCCCTCTGGCCGGCTTCCGCTTGAGCACCGCAGCTTGTGGCATCAAAAGTGGCCGACGCGAACGCGATGATCTGTTGTTGGTCGAAATGGCGCCGGATACCACCGTTGCCGGTCTTTTCACCCGCAACCGCGTTCAGGCCGCACCCGTCGTGCTTTCACGTCGCCGCCTCGCCTGGGGACGGGCACGCGGGCTGGTGGTCAACTCCGGTAATGCCAATGCCGCCACCGGTGAGGTGGGCATGCGTGCCGCACTCGATGTGACTGCCGAGGCCGCGCGTCTTTTCGGGTGTGCCGAACACGAACTCTTCGTGGCCTCCACCGGGGTCATCGGCGTGCCCTTGCCGGTCGAACGGATGACCCCCGAGCTGACCGGCATGGTCGATCTTTTGGCCTTGGGCGGCTGGGAGCGGGCGGCGCGCGCCATCATGACCACCGACACCTTCCCGAAACTGGCCAGCCGCGAATGTCGCATCGGCTCCGAGACCGTCCGGTTGATCGGCATGACCAAAGGGGCGGGGATGATCCGGCCCGACATGGCCACCATGCTCGCCTTTCTTTTTACCGATGCCGCGATTGCCAACGCGCCGTTGCAGACGCTGTTGGCGCGTGCCGTGGCCATCAGCTTCAATGCCATCAGCGTGGATGGGGATCAATCGACCAACGACACCGTGCTGCTGTTCGCCTCCGGACGGGCCGGCAATCCGCGCGTCGAGTCGGCGGGGGATGCCAAACTGGCTGAATTCGCTCAAGCCCTGACCGAAGTGTGCCAGGAGTTGGCCTGTGCCATCGTGCGTGATGGCGAAGGGGCCTCCAAGTTCGTCACGTTACAGGTCAGTGGTGCGGCGAGTGATGCCGAGGCCAAACAGGTGGCCATGGCGATTGCCAACAGCCCGCTGGTCAAGACCGCGTTGGCCGGCAGCGATCCGAACTGGGGACGGATTCTGGCTGCAGCGGGTTTTTCGGGTGTGGCGCTCGATCCCGAGGCGCTCTCCTTGTGGCTTGGGGATGTGCGGGTGGTGCAGCGCGGGCAGTTGGCGGATACCTACATCGAGGAGCAGGGGGCTGCGGTCATGGCCGAGGCCGAGATTGCCATCCGGCTGGATCTGGGCAACGGGATCGGGAGCAGCACGGTCTGGACCTGCGATCTGACCCACGACTACATCACCATCAATGCGGATTATCGTACGTGAGCAGCGCGGCGCGCGTTCCCTGGTCCGAGGTCCACTGCGTGCTGCTCGACATGGATGGCACGCTGTTGGATCTCCATTTCGACGATGTTTTTTTTCGTCAGACCGTACCCAAGGCCTATGCCGAGAAGAACGGGCTGGATTTCAATAGCGCTTACGAGCGGGTCTTGGCGGCCTACTCGGAGAATCAGGGCACGCTCGCCTGGTATGATCTGGACGGCTGGTCCGAACGGTTGGGTCTGGATATCCCGCTTTTGAAAGAGGAGGTGGCCCATTTGATTCGCGTGCATCCGCACGTACTGCCGTTTTTGCAGGCGGTGCGCGCCTCGGGGCGACCGATCCATCTGGTCACCAACGCGCACGGCCATTCGTTGCGGTTGAAATTCGCCCGTACCCCGATCGGGGAGTATCTCGATTCGGCCATCACCAGCCACGAGATCGGCTGGGCCAAGGAGCAGGCCCCTTTCTGGCCGTTGTTGACCGGGCGACTCGGCTTTGATCCGGCGTCCACCCTGCTGGTCGATGATGCCGAGTCGGTACTGAATGCGGCTTTTGATTTCGGCATCGCCCATCTGCGTCAGGTGTTGACCCCGAGTTCCGGCGCGCCGCCCAAATCTTCCGGGCGTTTTCCGGCCTTGATGGATTTCCGGGATCTCGGGTTTCCGATGAATCGATGAAGGAGTGATCGCATGACCGCTCTTCCCCCTGTTGACGGTTGGTCAGCCTGGCATGCCCAGGATGCATGCCGGGCCGGGCGTGCCCTGGCGCTGCTCGGTGCCTGTCAAACCCTGGTGCGGCGTGAGAAGAGCGAGGTGGTCATGCTGTCACGCCTGTGCGCCCTCATGGTCGAGGTGGGCGGCTACCGTTTCGCCTGGTGCGGCCTGGTCGGTGAGGAGGGGGATGCCACCATCACGCCGATGGCCCATTCGCCTCTCGCCCCCGAAGAGTTGCAGGCGTTCCGGCGTATTTGGCTGGAGTCCGGTGGGCGGGAGGAGCCGGCCTGTGCGGCGATTCGGCTGCGGGAACCGGTGGCATTGCACAATCTGCTTGAGGATACCGTCACCCTGCGATGTCGCGAACAGGCCCAACGGTATGGGTATGCCTCGGCTTTGGGCGTGCCGTTGACAGAGGGTGAGCGGCTGATCGGGGTGCTGACGCTCTATGCCGTCGAGCCCTGGGCGTTCGTTGATGAGGAGATCGGTTTGATCCGCGAATTGGCGGCAACCCTCTCCTACGGCATTCTGGCGCTGCGTGAAGCCAAACGGCGCAAGAAGGTCGAAAAGGAGTTGGGGCGTCACCGGCAGTTGCTCGAAGAACAGGTGGCCAAACGGACCCGGGTGTTGAACACCGTGGCAGACATCGCACAGCGTCTGCTGTTCCAGGGAGGGTGGCGTCAGAACATCGATGCCGTGCTGGCCGATCTCGGACGGGCGGCCAATGTGAGTCGGGCCTACATTTTCAAGGCAATGGGCGTTGAGGCGGAACGGTTCATCTGGGTTCGCGAGTGGACCGCTCCGGGCATTCAGCCGGAGATGGACGACGCACCGGACGATACGATTGAGCTGGAACGGTTCGGTTTGATCCGCTGGCGCGAACGGTTGATCGCCGGCGAACACCTGTTCGGGCGTACGCGCGATTTCGACGAGGCCGAACGGGTGGTGCTCTCCGGACGGGGGATCTTGTCGATTGCGGTGATGCCGATTCTGGTGCATGAGAAGTTGTGGGGGTTGTTGGGCTTCGAGGATTGTCGCCGCGAACGCACCTGGAGTTCCGGCGAGATCGACGCCATGCAACTGGCTGCCAACACCCTGGATGCCGCGATCCGCAAGGATCGGCTCCTGGAGGAGAAGCGCGCCGATGAGGCGTTGATCCGCAAGCTCTCCGCTGCCGTGGAGCAGAGTCCGAACATCGTCTTGATCACCGATGCCGACGGGCGGATCGAATACGCCAACCCGCGTTTTGCGCAGATCACCGGTTATGAGGTGCAGGAGGCCCTCGGCGGCACCCCGTTGATTCTGCAGGCGCGGGTCAAGTCGGATGACGACTGCGAGCGGATGTGGCAGAGCCTGCATGCGGGTCTGGCGTGGCGTGAGGAGATCCGGAATCAGCGCAAGGATGGCTCGCTCTACTGGGTGCAGTCGTCGCTCTCCCCACTGGTCGATGCCGAGGGGCGGGTGAGCCATTTCGTTTGCATTCAGGAGGATGTCACCCACCGCAAGGAGTCGGAGTTGCGGCTCAGGGAGGCGTTCGACCGGCTGGCCCAGAGCGAAAATCGCCTCCAGGCGATCCTGGATAACATGCCGAGCCTGGTCTGCCTCAAGGATCGCGCCGGTCGGTATCTGCTGGCCAACCGGCTTTTTTCCGAGACCTTTGGCATCGATCCCAGAATGATCGTCGGACGCGGCGATATGGATCTCTTTCCCGAGGAGGTGGCCCAGGGGTTCATCGAATCGGATCGCACCGTGCTGCAACGCGGGGTGCTGGCGGATGTCGACATGATCATTCCCTTGGCCGGCGACAAACGGATTTTTCATACGGTCCGTTTTCCGGTCGTGGCCGATGAGAGCGGGCACTTCTCCATTTGCGCCATTGCCACGGATATCACCGAGCGGCGTATCGCCCAGGCCCGGCTGCTGCGCTCCAAGCAGGCCCAGGATATCTTGAACAGCCTGCTCTTCTCGGCCATGGAGCTGACCTCTTTCTTGAGGGATTTCATCCGCGCTGCCCTGACACGTATCCTTTCGGCACCGTGGTTCATGCCGGACGGCAAGGGGGCGATTTATCTCTTCGGTGCAGCGGAAGATGGCGGGGATGTGGTCTGCCAGATCGGTCTGCTGGAGGAGGGGGGCGAGGAGCGCATCGGCAAGGCGCTTTTGGAGACCGCCTGGGGGGTGCAGACCCCGGGCATCGTCTTCATCCGTGCGCGCGATTGGCCGGGTGGGAGGATTCCTGGTGTACCGGACGGCTGGGGTTACTACTCGGCTCCGCTCTCGCCCGGGGGGCTGGTCAAGGGGGTGATTCAGATCTTTTTGCCTCCGACCCACGGTTGCAACAAGGATGAGGAGGATTTTCTCGCCACGGTGCGCAATACCCTGGCCAGCATCGTGGAGAAGAAGATCGTTGACCGGCAGTTGATCCTGGCCAAGGAGAAGGCCGAATCGGCCAATTTGGCCAAAAGCACCTTTTTGGCCAACATGAGCCACGAGGTGCGCACCCCGATGAACGGGGTGAGCGGCATGCTGACGCTGTTATCCAAAACCCGCATGAACCCGATCCAGAAGCAGTACCTGTCGATCGCCATGCAGTCGGCGGAGTTGCAGTTGAGCGTCTTGAACGACATTCTGGACTTCTCCAAGATTGAGGCCGGACGGCTGGTGCTCGAAGCCGTGCCGTTCGACCTGCGCGATCTGGTGGACAATGTCGGCGCCATGCTCACCGGGTCTGCGCACGGCAAGGGACTGGAGTTGTTGATTCACTTTTCGTGGCGCATCCCCGCCGAGTTGATCGGCGATCCGGTGCGGCTGCGCCAAGTGCTGATCAATTTGACCGGCAACGCCATCAAGTTCACCCCGCATGGCGAGGTGATGATCCGGGCCGATCTGGCGCGTGAAACGTCGGAGTCGGTACGCATCTGTTTTTATGTGCTCGATACCGGCATCGGCATCTCCGAGCAGGCGCAGGAGCGGTTGTTTCAACCTTTTGTGCAGGCGGACGACTCCACCACGCGGCGCTTCGGTGGCACCGGTTTGGGGTTGGTGATCGCCAAGCAGATTGTCGAGGCGATGGGCGGGGTGATCGGCCTGGCCAGTCAGCCGGAGGGGGGGTCGCTTTTCTGGTTTGAAGTGGATTTTCCCAAGGTGCCGGAATCCACGCTCGTACCGGTTCCGGTGATCGACTGCCAGCGTGTGCTGGTGGTGGATGACAGTTTGACCAATCGGATGATTTTTCAGAATTATCTGCATGTCTGGCAGGTGAGGAACGACGGCGCCTCCTCTGGCGAGGAGGCGTTGGAGCGGTTGCGGGCCGCGCCCGGGTCGGAGTTGGGGGCCTATGACCTGGTGATCCTCGACATGCGCATGCCGGGTATGGACGGTCTGGAGCTGGCGCGAGCGCTGCGTGCGGATGAGTCGATCCCGGCTGCCAAAGTGATGCTGTTGAGCTGCGGGGTCCATCTGGAGGAGTCGGTGTTGAGCGAGGCCGGGATCGGGGCCTTCGTGATGAAGCCGGTGGGGCCGAAGCGGTTGGCGCATGCCCTGGAGTTGCTGCTCCATCCGCCCGAGGTCGGGATGGGCGAGTTGATGGATGGGGTGTTCTCGCGGGCTGAGGCGATCTTTTTGGGCAAGGTGCTGCTGGTTGAGGATACCTTCGTCAATCAGCAGGTGGCAGCCAGCATGCTCAAACAGATGGGCTTTGAGGTGGAGATCGCTCGCGATGGTGAGGAGGGGGTGGCCAAGGCGACGGAGGGTCGTCCGGATGTGATTTTGATGGATATGCAGATGCCGATCATGGACGGTCTGGAGGCGACGCGCCTGATTCGTGCCTGGGAGGCCCAACACGGGGTGGACGAGCCGATGCCGATCATCGCCATGACGGCCAATGCCTTGAGCGGTGATCGGGAGCGCTGTCTGGAGGCCGGGATGAACGACTATCTGGCCAAGCCAGTGTTGTGGAATGCGCTGGTGGGCAAACTCTCCCAGTGGCTGCCGCAACGAAGCCCGGAGGAGGTGGCCCCTTCCCCGGTGGCCCGTCCCGAGGAGCGGGAGGGCAAGGCGCTGTTTCTGGATTCGATCATTCTGGAGCGGTTTTGGGAGGCGATGAAGGCCGTGCCGGGCACCTTTACTTTGGTGATCGAGGAGTTTTTGATGAGTACGCCCGGGTTGCTGGAGACCATTGAGCGGGCCGGGATGAAAAACGAGGATGAGGTGGTGCGCGGGGCGGCGCATGCATTGAAGTCGAACAGCGCCACGGTGGGTGCCATGGCGCTCTCCGAGTTGTGCGCGGTGATCGAAAAGGCGGCCCGGACCGGGGATACCCTGCCGGCGGTGCGGCTGCATCCGGCGGCTGTCAACGTCTTTCAGGCTGCCGAGCCGGGACTCCGCATGGCGCTGGAGCGCGAGGCGGGGTGAGGTTGGCCGGATCCGCTGCCCAACGCCTTGGAATGACTGAACCGCAACCAGTTTGGAATGTGTAGTTTTTATTAAACCGCACCTGCTTTGGGATGCGTAGTTTTTTGCAAGGCTGCGTGCAAGATGTGAGCGTCGTTTCCAAAAAGCGGAAACGACGCTCACGAAGGCCGC
>JAMOBI010000064.1:0-26954 GCA_039908105.1 Magnetococcus sp. YQC-9 | reverse complement strand
CTTTAGCGCGCTCTTCGAAAAGAAGCATTTTTCGCGCCTTTTGCGAAAAATGCGCCGCGCGCCGCCTTCGCGGGAGTCGTTTCCGCTTTTTGGAAACGACTCCCGCATCTTGCACGCAGTCTTGCGAAAAACTACGCATCCCAAAATGGGTGCGGTTTAGTGAAAAAAAAGAGAGGGTCTGGGAGATTCATCTCCCAGGGTTTTGACTTTAGCGGGATTGTTTTGCGCCTTTTGCAAAACAATCCCGCGAACATGGCCCAAGAACAAAGCCGCGTGACTAAAGGCTTTAAGGGTTGGTGACTGGCGTGCCAGACCATCGCAATCAGTCAAAGCAGCTTGGTTGATCCGCCAGGTTAACGTAAAACACCACCAAAAAACGCGCAAAAATGGTTATCGTGAAAAGCGCGCGAAATGCTAATGTCCACAGATAAAACCCTGGGACTCCGTCCCAGACCCTGCCGGGGATCTTCGGTCCCCGGCCCCCTGTAATAGTGGAAAAAACCGAATCCAGACCTTTGCCGATCGCTACCAGGAGTCGAGACGACGTGCGTTACGTAAGTACCCGGGGTGGCGTGGCCCCGATCTCCTTTTCCCAGGCGGTGATGATGGGACTGGCCACGGATGGCGGCCTGCTGTTGCCGGAGAAGATCCCGACCGTGACAGCCGATCAACTGCGCGCCTGGGCCGGATTGTCGTTTCAGAAGCTTGCCGTGGAGGTGATGAGCCCCTTTTTGACCCCCGGCGAGACGGTGAGCGCACGCCTTCCCGAACTGGTCGAACGGTCGTTCGCCACCTTCACCCACCCCGAAATCACCCCGGTCACCCAGGCTGGTCCGCACCGGATCCTGGAGCTGTTCCACGGCCCGACCCTGGCCTTCAAGGACGTGGCGTTGCAGTTTCTCGGTAATCTCTTCGAGGCACTGCTGAAAGAGGAGAACGGTCGACTCAACATCCTGGGCGCCACTTCAGGGGATACCGGTTCAGCGGCGATCCACGGGGTGCGCGGTCGCGAGGGGATCCACGTCTTCATCCTCCATCCGCACAACCGGGTGTCGCCGATCCAGGAGCGGCAGATGACCTCGGTACTGGATGCCAACGTGCACAACATCGCCATTCGCGGTTCGTTCGACGATGGCCAGAACATTGTCAAGACACTGTTCAACGATCTGGCGTTCAAGGATGCCTATCGGCTCGGCGCGGTCAATTCCATCAACTGGGCGCGTATTTTGGCCCAGATTGTGTATTTTTTCTACGCCTGGGGACGGGTGACGGGCGGTGATCCGACCAAACGGGTGATCTTTTCGGTGCCAACCGGCAACTTTGGCGACATCTTTGCCGGTTATATGGCGCTGCGTATGGGGTTGCCGGTCGAACGCTTGATTTTGGCCACGAACCGCAACGATATTCTGGTACGCTTTATGGAAAGCGGGGAATATCGGATCGGTGACGTGCAGCCCACCATCAGCCCGTCGATGGATATCCAGATCTCCTCGAACTTCGAGCGTTATCTCTATTATCTGCTCGATGAGGAGCCACAGGCGGTACGGCGCGAGATGGAGCGGTTGCGCAATGAGGGATTTTTTGCCGTCTCCGAGGAGCAACGGCTGCAGGCCGGGAAGATTTTCACCCCCCGGCGCGTAGGCGAAGAGGAGACCATCCGGCGCATCCACGACACCTGGGAGCAGTGCGGTGTGCTGCTCGATCCGCATACCGCCGTGGGGGTCGAGGCGGCGCGGGAGTATCCGGGCGCGATCTGTCTGGCCACGGCGCACGCGGCCAAGTTCGGCGCAGCGGTGGAACGCGCGGTGGGTTTCGAGCCGGCGGTGCCGCCGCAGCTGGAGGGTTTGTTGGAGCGTCCGACCCGGTGTCGCATCCTCGATCCGGATGCCGAAGCGGTGCGCGCCTTCATTCGTGAGGAGCTGGGGTGAGTTTTTTTGGCAGCGCCTCGCGTGAGGCGGGGAGAGGAAAGGGCGGTGTCGAGCGGCGACGGGTGCCCCGCTACGGGTTGCGTGCGCTGGTGACGCTGCGCCTGGTCAACGGTGCCATGACTCAAGGCACCTTGCGCGACATGAGCACACAGGGGGCCTTCGTGCGGTTGCAGAGGTTACCGTTCGGCCTGGAGGTGGGCGAGGAGGGGATGTTCTGTTTGGTGCTGCCGGGTGAAACGGCGCATGAGCATCGTTTTTCCTGCGAAATTCCCAGGGTGAGCGCCGAGGGGGTGGCAGTACGGTTCATGACCGGTGATTAAGTGGGGCACGCGGCTGCACCGGTCGAACAGGTGGCATGGTTGCTTCAAATCGATGGTGATGGATGGTGACGATGCGCGAGAAGACGAAAGATTCCGTGTGGATGATGACCCGAGGTGCCGGGCGGACGGCAGCGCACCAGGGTGGCTGGCTCGTTGGGTTGGGCGCCTGTCTTCTCGGCCTGACCAGCGCACCACCGGCCCATGCCGACATCTACACCTTCACCGACTCCAACGGCGTGATCCACCTGACCGATCGTCCCCTGGGACCGGAGTATCGTCTGCTGATCGCCTCACCCAAGGAGTCCAAAGCCGCCAAGAAGGCACGCACCAAGGCTGCTGAGAACAGGCTTGCGGCCCGTCCGGTCAACAGCCGCCAATCCAGCCTGTTGGCCGCTGCCAACGCCACGCCGTACTCTGCCGTATCCGGCTCCAGTTCAAGCTCGACCTCCACCCCGGGCACGCGGGTGATCCGCTATGATGGTCGCAACGAGATCCGTCCCGCCCGCTCCGGGCTGGTCACGCTCAACGGCATCCCCTTTTCGAGCTACCCGTCCGCTGCCAACAGCTCGATGAACGATACCATCCAGGATGCCTCGCTGCGCTACCGGATCCACACCGCGCTGATCAAGGCGGTGATCAAGACCGAATCGGATTTCAATCCGCTCGCGGTCTCCCCGAAGGGCGCGGTCGGCCTGATGCAACTGATGCCCGGTACGGCTCAGGATCTGGGAGTGGTGGACCGCACCGATCCGGTGGAGAACATCCACGGCGGCGTGCGCTATTTGCGGGATCTGCTCGAACAGTTCAACAACGATCTGGTGCTCTCGCTCGCGGCCTACAACGCCGGACCGGGCGCAGTGAAGAAACACGGCAATACCGTCCCACCCTATGAGGAAACCCAGCACTATGTGGCCAAGGTACTCCATTACTACCGGGCCTATCTCGGCACCATGTAACCTCAAGGGTGTCGTGAGACACGCCTGGGTATCGCCATCGGGCGCATTGCTGCTTCCCTTGATGGCGCTGCTGGCGCTGCTGGCGCTCTTCGCTCTCGCCACCCCTGCCACCGGTTGGGCTGCCGAGGCCCGTTTCCAGGATGATTTCAACCGTGCGAATGGCGCGGAGGTCGGCAACGGCTGGAGCCACGCCCCCAGTCAGAACGACTGTCCGCAACCCAAGGGGAGTGCCAGGAAAAAGGCCGCGCGCGTCAATACCCCCGCCTCTCGGGATGCGGACGAGGAGGAGGGCAAGGCCCTTTATGACGATATCTCCCGGGAGATCGAAAAGAAAGCGGGTAAGAAGAGCGCCAAGCCGGCTGCCAGGAAGGCGGCTCCCCCATCGGATGAGGGGTTTCAGGGCGCCAGGGCGCGCATCCGCGATGGCATGCTCTTTTTTCAGTATGCCGAGAATCAGGATGCCCAGATGGTCCAGCGGGAGTTTCCGCGCGTCCTGACCCGCCTGACTTATGACTTCACCCCGCTTTATGCCATGGGCGGGCTGGAGGATCGCGCCTGGATCGGCGTGCGCATCTTCTACCTGGATGCCAATGACCTGATTCTGGGCGAAATCCGCCACTTCTACCACCAGTCCGAGTTCCCGGAAAAAGAGAACACCACCACGGTCCACACCATCGCACAGAAGGGGGGGTTCGACGGCACCGCGCGTCAGGCCAACATCGATGCCGAACGGATTCTCGAACAGCGGTTGCGCGGCGTGGATCGGAAAAAGATCGCCAAAACCCGCCTCTCGTTTGAGGCTGCGACCGGCTTTTGCGCCTCGTCTGTCGAAGCCAACATCGATAGCGTGGTCGCCTCCTTTGGCGAGGGAGCGGAACCGTTCCGCGTCACCCGTGCCATGCTCTCCGAGATCGTGGATGCCGGGGTCGAAAAGTTCGCTCGGGATCGGGCTGGATTCCCCGGTAACTTCAAGAGCGCTGTGCTCGAAAAATTCGGCAGGCAGCCCATGACCGACTGGCTGAACGAGATTCCCGCCGAGCTGCGCACCGATCCGTTGCGTTTGAGCGAACATCTGGCCAAACAGTACGGTCTGAGCGGCAAGGATGGCTGGTTGGCTGGTCTGGCCGTGCAACAGCTGCTGGCTGCACAGTAATTTCTCAAGAACGGTCGAGCTCGAGCCGATGATTTGTGGATGCAGGAGTTCTGGCACAGTGTCCGGTTTCGGGGTTGGACAGAGTCCATGAATTTTCATTTGTTTCCAGACCGCGTGTCCCATGGATCCGCGACAACCCGGTGAGAGCTGCTTTGGAATCACCAGGCGCGCTTGATTTTTCTAAGGATGGCAAGCAGGGAGCGCACCCCATGCGTTGGAGTCGATCCGCACTGATGTCGTTGGGGATGTTGCTGAGCGCTTGGCCACTGCTTGCGGCAGAAGAGATGGTGCAGTGTTCCAACGGCAAGGGGGATCCGCACCTGTTTCGCGCGCAGGAGTGCCAGTCTCTGGTGGATCCGACGATTCCTGCCGGCAAACAGTTTCCAGAGTCATCCCATGACAGCGATCCTTTGCTGGATGGTCTACCGAACCGGGGCACTGGCAAGGATCAAGGGGGGGGCAGATGGGGTGGACGATCGGCAGGTCCGGACTCCGATAAGCGAGGAACAGTCGCCAAGACACCTGGTCCATGGCTGGTGACCGAGATCCTGGTTCCGGCCAAGGGGGAAGCTGCCAAGGATTATCCCTCTTCTGCGCTGATCAACGGGCAGCGATATCGGATCGGTGATCTGGTCGACGGCGGCGTCGTCAAGAAAATCGATCGTGACCAGGTGGTTTTGCGTCACGAAAACAAAGAGACCGTTGTGCCGTTTGACAAGACCACCCATCCCGTGCTGACAGAGCGCGTTGGCATCATCCCCTTGAAGCGTCATGCCAGGGGGGTCTATCTGATCAAAGTGCGGGTGAATCACAACCAGGAGTTTGAAGCGGTCCTTGACACCAGCGCAACCAACCTGTCGCTGCCCGAGGAGGTTGTGACCTGGCTGGTGCGCAGCGGCTCGTTGCGTCAGGAACATCAGATTGGCAAGGGTAAAGCGAAAAATGTCGATGGCAACGAGCATGAAACCCGCAGATTCCGGATCGCCTCCTTGAAGGTGGGGGATCTGGAACTCAAAGGGATCGAAGCCGACGAATTGCCCACAAAAAAAGAGCAGGCAACGGGAACAAAGCAGGGCAGTGATTCCAACGGCGAATCGGAAAAATCCGGCAAGGATGATAACGATACGGTGTTTGATCCCGAGGCGCTCACCCATCCACGATTTGGCATCAAGGTGCTCGAGCGCCTGGGACGCTGGCGCATCGATCACCGCAGCGGATTGCTCATCGTCGAGCGTTAGTTGCTGCTGTGGCTAATTGCACAAGGCTCCACCCGGATGACCGGGAGACGCCGAGCTTGTGTCTTATGGTCAGATGCCGCTCCACATGTACCTGAAGCAGGACGATCAGGGCGATGATGTGGTACGGTAGATCGAAATAGGCCATACCCAGAAAAATCCCCGCGATGTAATAACCGATCAGACTGACTTGCAGCATACCCGCCAACTCCTTGGCCCAGTTGAGCTCTTCTGGATCGCGTTTGGCCAAGAGCATGATTTTACGGCCACTCATCAAGGAGGTGATATGCATGAATGTCCATAAGATGAGGCCCACATAACCGTGCTCGGCCAGTACTTCGAAATAGATGCTGTGCGGGGCACGTCGTTGGACGCCGGGTGTGAATCGGTCATAAACCCCCTGGTCAAAGGTGTTGAATCCGCCACCGATGAGTGGTCGGGCATTGGCGACCGCTATGGAGAATTTCCAGGCATCGAAGCGACCTTGTACCGATCGGTCCATCGCCATGTTGGCATCCCCCAGCAGGAAAACTTTAAAGAATTCCATGGTGGATTGTTTGCTGGGGCTGATATCGGATTTGGAAAAGGTATCGAAACCCTGTTTGAGTTCGATCGGTTGGATGGCAGGATCCGTTAGGTTGGATATTGGTAAAATGCTGGAGTCTACAGTCTTTTTGAGCGACTCCACCACCATGGCCATACGCTGGTGCCAGTGATCCGGCATGAATTGGAAAACGATTGGGCCGATGGTGGCAAAGATCAAGAGTATAAGAATTTTTCTGCGTGTTTTCAAAAATAATGTTATGCTTAGTCCAGACAAGCCGATGAATCCACCACGGGAATAGCTTCCAACGACCGAAACAATGGAAAAGAGTACAGATCCGAGTAATGCTATTTTAATATAGTAGTTTCTTGATTGGATCATCAGAAAATAAAGCAATGGAATGGTCATGAGTATTGCGAGTGCGAAACTGTTGTTATCGACAAAGAATGACTCGCTTGGACCCATGACGCGGAAATGGCCACCCGTGTAAAGGGTGAAGATTCCACCCTTGATCCCGTAGAATCCGACGGAAAGGGTGATGACGATCACCAGCAGCAGAAATTGCCGGCGCGTTTTGACCAGCATCAGGGTGGCGAAAATCATTAATAAAGTTTTTGTAAAGCGGTCAAATTTGATCAGTGCAGCCTCATGTTGAAAAGCGAATTGAGATGTAATATAGGTCCAGATTATAAAAATAATTAGCAAAATAATGGGTGTTCTTATAGGGAATTTGAAACCGGCCAATCTTTTTGTAAACAATATACCGAGAATAGTAATTCCTGCCACAATCAGATTGAACCGAAAGTTGTAGGCGAATCCCCATGTAAGACGGTGGGGATTCATATAGCTGAACCAAGCCCACAGGAGCAGTCCGACATAGGGCCTGAACAAGGCAACCGGAACCAGTGCGAAGACGAAAAGGGTGAGAATGAGATCTCTCATGGTGCGGATGAATCCCCTGCGTCGTCCGGAATTCGAGCTGGAACCTTCAGGCGAGAGGCGCGCAGCAGCTCATAGATCGGTTGGTAACGCTGTACACTGGTTTTCCATGTACGATTTTCCAGGACGAAACGTTGCGCCTGAGCGATAACGTGTGCCCAGAGGGTCCGTTCGTTGAGCAAGGTGATGACGGTTTGCGCGAGTGATTCGGCATCACCGGCAGGAAAGAGAAATCCGGTTTGGCGATGCGTGATCAGTTCCTGATGTCCGCCCACATCCGAGGCGATGACCAGACGTCCGGCGGCCATGGCCTCGAGCGGCTTTAAAGGTGTGACCAGATGCGTCAGGCGCATCGGCAGTCGCGGAAAAAGCATGATATCAACCAATGCAAGAAAGTCCGGGATAACGTGGGCCGGGAGTCGTCCGGTGAAGTGCACATGTGATTCGAGATGGAGTTCACGGGTCAGTTGGCGCAAATGGGGCTCCTCGGGTCCACCTCCGATGAGCAGCAACAAAACAGCGGGTCTGTTGGCGCGAATGGCAGGCATGGCACGCAAGAGCAGTTCGAGCCCTTCGTAAGCGTAGAACGAGCCGAAGTAACCGAGAATGTCCCGGTTGTGCATTTCGATACCCGGGATGGCAGGTCGCGGGGCATCGGGTGGAATGGCAAATCGTTCGATCTCCACTGCGTTCGGGATGGTCGTGATCCGAGCCGGATCAATGCCCCTGGCGATGAGATCGTTGCGCAATCCTTCGCAGATCACCGTAATGGCATCTGCGTGGCGCGCGACCCGGCTTTCCAGCCAGCGGGTCAGGTGATAGCGCGCACCTTGAGGATGCGAGGTGCCGTGACTGGCAGCCGCATCCTCCCAGAAGGCGCGAATTTCATAGACGACAGGGATATCGAGCCATTTCCCCACGGCTAATGCTGCAAGGCCGTTGAGCGCCGGTGAATGCGCGTGAAGCAGGTCAGGTTGCCAGGCGCGAGCTGCGGCCAACAGGCGTTTCATCAGGGCGGCCACCATGACCAGTTGCCCCAACAGTGGCGCTCTGGCCAACCATCCGGTCGGGGTCGGGGTGCGCTGAAAGGTGAATCCTTCTGCCACTTCCTCGGTCACCGCACAGGTCGGATGTTTGGGACCGGTCAGCTGGGCGGTTTCCCAGCCGAATCTGCTTTGTTGATGCAGGATTGCCAGAGTGCGAGAGACGTAGCCGCTTTGCAGTGGGGCAGAGTGGTCAAGGACATGCAGAATGCGCATCGCCGGGCGACTTTTAAGCCGGAGAGCCGGGCAGTGTTGGTTTGCGGGTATGGCAGGCCCCTCGAGGAGCCAAACCGCACCCAGCCTGGAATCCGTAGTTTTTACGGGTGAAAAAAAAGAGCGGGTCTGGGAGATTCCTCTCCCAGGATTTTGCTGTTGATGCTGGCGCGTTCTTCATAAGAAGCGTTTTTCGCTTTTTGGAAACGACTCCCGCATCTGGCTCGCAGTCTTGCGAAAAACGACGCATCCCAAACCGGGTGAGGGTTAAGCAAACACAATTTGGACGGTTTGCGCCGCATTTCGGTTGGTCTGCAAGGGGACGAAGTGGGTGCACGGGTCGATATGCAATCATTTCGTCAACGCGGCGGACAAGCCGAAAGACAAACATGGTGTTCAAGAAGCGTTTGCTTGGCCCCGTAGACCATAGGGCGTGGAATCTGCCGGGACAAGAGTGGACGATTGACGGCAAGAAGGTTTCAGAGTGGTTCATGCGGTCGGCTCGAAATGGGACAAGTGGAAAAAAGTCGCAGTGTCAGGCAGGTATGCCGCAACCATCCTGGGAAGCGTCATTTTTCCGCAACGCCGTGTGCAAGATGCGAGCGTCGATTCCAATAACAAAAAGACGACTCCCGTGAAGAGTACGTGTGGCGCATTTTTTGCAAAAATCGTGAAAAATGCTTCTTGAGAAGAGCGCGCTTTCACATCAGAATCAAAACCCTGGGAGATGAATCTCCCGGCCCCCCCTTTGTTTCACCAGTAAACTTGCATGATGGGGGAAAAACCCCCTCACCCTCCGTCCGTGGAACTCAAAAGCGGCGTTCCACGGTACAAGCAACACATCCTCAAGCTTCGGTGCGGCTTGATCTATCTTGTATTAACTTTTTATGAGCGTCAATGCCGGCCAAGCGAAAAAAATGGTTTGTATAGGCGGGCTCAAGTCAAAAGCAAAACCCTGGGAGAGGAATCTCCCAGACCCTCACTTTTTTTTCACCAGTAAAAACGACACATTCCAAGCTGGGTGCGGTTTAACCGATCGATTATCTCTCCCGGACCCCCGTAATCGTCTCAACCGATCCCACCTCACACCCCGGCCACTACCTTGGCGATGCGCTTGGTGTGGTAGTAGATCCGCTTGTAGTTCTCATACAGATCCATGAACAGACTGTAGGCCGCGAAATCCTTCTGACCGCTCTGCAAGGCGCGCATCTGCTCCTGACGCGCCCGGGCATCAAGCGCGCTCACCGACTCCTTTTGCGCCATCACCGCCTGTGCCAGGGCCGGATCTGCGGTCAAAAAGGCGTCTGCCGCCTGACGGAAGGCTGACAGAACCCTCTGATGATACCCTTCGAGTGCAACACGCGAATCGTTGGAGAGCGTCACCCGTTCTTCGAGGCAGGCTTCGGCCAGATGGGCAAAGTTATTCTCAATCACATCGCCGATCGACTCCAGCTCATTGCTGACCGTCATGGCGGCCATGCGTTCATCCGTGGTCTGGTCATTAAGACGGGTAGCGCCGATGGAGGCCAGATAACGGGTTACCGCACGGTGGATCTCGTCGACCCGATCGTCCATCTTGCGCAATTTGATGATGTGATCGCCATCCCCGGCAAAGAGCGCTTCGGGCAGAATCACCAGCATCTCCTCGATCAGGGCGGCAATCAGCCCGGTTTCGCGGCGCGCCATGGCGAGTGCCAGGGTGGGGGTGTTGAGCAGATCCTCATCCAGATAGCGCGGCCAGTAGCGCTCGGTGAACTCCAGCTCCTCGATCTCGGTACCGAACGGATCGGGCAGAAGCTTGTGCGCAAGTGTCACCAAAGGACGCAGCGGCAACAGTCCGATCAAGGCGATCAGGATGTTGAAGCCGATGTGGAACAGCACCAACCGCCATGGATCGGGCAGCGGCAGCCAGACGAGACAGGAGGCCATCCGCTCCGGCCAGAGCCCCACCAGGATCAACCCCGGACCCACGAAAATCAGTTGCGCCAATAGCAGCCGTTTGAGTTGGGCGCTGCTCTCCTTGATGAGAATAGCGATGGGCAGGGCAGCACCGAGATTGGCGGCCAGGATCATCAACAGTAAAGTCGAGGTGGAGAGCCCCTCCATGGCGGCCAAAGGCAGCAGCAGACCAACGACGGCGGTTGCCGAGCCGAGCAGCGAGGCGATCAACAGTGCTGCCGGCAGGGCGATCCAGGGGTGATCAAGGGTTGCAGCGATGCCGGGCAGGTGCGGCAGGGCGTCCGAGAGGGTCGCGATCCCCAGGAACAGGAGTCCCAACCCGAGCAGCAGATGGCCTTCCAGGCGCAGTCGCGGGGTGGCGGTAACATAGAGCAGGATCAGGCCGGCAACCAGTGGGATCACCGCGAGATTCGGCGGAATGGCAGCCAGCGGAATGGCGGGCAGGGCGGTGCCGATCAGACTTGCCAGCAGCATCAAAAGGGTCTGGCGACAAGCCAAAAGGTCGATGGCGGCCAGTTCGCTCAACCGCTCCTGAATCACGCGGTTGGACCAGAGCAGAAGACCGGTTGCAATGCCGGCCAGCCAGCCGCGCGGATCGTGATCCGGCAGGGCGCCGAGACGTTGCTTGAGCGGTTCGGCATGCAGCAGGCCGAGGGCGAAGAAGCTCTTTTCGACCCCGTACAGATAGAGCGCCGTGCCGGTGATCACCTCGGCGGTCAAGGCCAGAGAGCTGGTCATGGGGCCAAGGACTCCCCGCCGCCGGTGGTCAGATCAAGGGCTGCGGCCAGCAGCCGGCGAGTGTAGGGATGGCGTGGCGCGGCAAACAGCTCTGCCGTGGGTCCGGCCTCGACCACCCGCCCGTTCTGCATCACCATCACCTCGTGGGACATGGCGCGGATCACGCGCAGATCGTGGGAGACGAACAGATAGGCCAGGCCGTGGTCGTGCTGGAGTTTTTTCAAGAGTTTTAAGATCTGCGCCTGCACCGACAGATCGAGCGCGCTGGTGGGTTCGTCCAACACCAGCAGTTCGGGCTTTAAAATCATGGCGCGGGCGATGGCGATCCGCTGCCGCTGTCCGCCGGAGAATTGATGCGGATAGCGATCCAGCGCCTCGGCGTCGATGCCCACTTCGGCCAGAATGGCTCCGGCTGCCTCCAGCCGTTTGCCCGGATCGGCCTCCAGGCCGTGGATTTCGAGGCCCTCGCAGAGGATTTCACCGATGGTCAGACGGGGGGAGAGCGAGGAGAAGGGGTCTTGAAACACCACCTGCATGCGCCGCCGGAGGGTGCGGAGTGCGGCACGTCCACCGGACATCGGATCCAGGCCATCGAAACGGATCTCCCCGCCCCCTTCGTTCAGCCGCAGGATGGTCTCCCCCAGCGTGGTCTTGCCACTGCCCGATTCGCCCACCACCCCCAGCGTCTCCCCCCGGCGCAGGGTGAAGGAGACCTCATCCACGGCCTTGACCCAGCCAACCGTGCGTTTGAACAACCCCTTCTTGATCGGGAAGTGGCAGTGGATCCGGTTGGCGGTCAGGAGGAGCGGCGCGTTCTCCGGACGACGCGGCGGGTTTGGATCCGGGAGTGCGGCCAGCAGTGTGCGGGTGTAGGGGTGGCGCGGCGTGGAGAAGAGCGCCTCGGTGGTACCGTGTTCGACGATCAACCCCTGACGCATCACATAAACCCGATCCGCGCATTTGCGTACCATGGGCAGATCGTGGGTGATCAACAGCAGTGCCATGTTAAGTTCGCGCCGCAACCGGGTGAGAAGTTCCAGGATCTGCGCCTGAATCGTGACATCGAGCGCCGTGGTCGGCTCATCGGCGATCAGAAGCGACGGACGGCGTGCCAGCGCCATGGCGATCAGCACCCGCTGGCGCTGTCCACCGGAGAGCTGATGCGGATAGGCATCCAGACGGGCCTGCGGATCCGGGATTCCGGTCCAGTCGAGCAGTTGTGCGGCGCGTGTACGCAGGGCGCCTGGGGTGCGATCGGCCTCGGGATCGAGTGCGATCGCCTCGGCCAGTTGCGTGAAGATCGGTTGCACCGGATTGAGCGCGGTCATCGGCTCCTGGAACACCATGGCGATCTCGGCGCCGCGCAGTTTGCGCAGCGGTTCCGGTCCCAGAGTGGTGGTCTGGCGGCCCCGGTAGTAGATCCCTTCGGCAGTGATGATGGCCGAGGGGGGCAACAGGCGCAGGATCGCCAGGGCGGCGACACTTTTGCCACTGCCCGACTCCCCGACCAAAGCCACGGTTTCGCCCGGATGGATCATCAGGGAGATCCCCTTGACCGCCTCCACAATGCCCATATCCCCCTCAAAGCGGACCTGAAGGTTGTCGATGGCGAGCAGGGGTTTGGGTGGGGTATTCATCTAATCCTTGCGGGGATCCATGGCATCGCGCAGCGCTTCGCCGATGAAGTTGAGCAACAGCAGCATGACCACCAGGGTGACGAAGGCCGAGAGCGACAGCCACCAGGCTTCGATGTTCCCCTTGCCCTGGCGGAGCAGTTCGCCGAGACTCGGGGTGGTGGGCGGCACGCCCAGCCCCAGGAAATCGAGGCTGGTCAAGGCGAGGATGGCGCCGGAGATGCGAAACGGCAGAAAGGTGATCACCGGTGTCATGGCGTTGGGGAGCAGGTGGCGGAAGATGATGGTGCGATCGGATGCCCCCATGGCGCGCGCTGCCTTGACGTAGACCAAATTCCGGGCACGCAGGAATTCGGCGCGCACGTAGTCGGCCAGGTGCATCCAGCCGAAGAGCGAGAGCAGGAGCAACAACAGCGGTATGCCGGGATTGAAGATGCCGGCGAAGATGATCAGCAGATACAACTCCGGCATGCTGCCCCAGATCTCCATGAACCGCTGCAGCCACAGATCGACGCGACCGCCGAAATAGCCTTGTACCGCGCCGGCAACGATGCCAATCGCCACGCCGATGATGGTGAGTGCTAAAGCAAACAGCACGGAGAGCCGAAAACCATAAATCAGACGTGCGAGTACATCGCGGGCCCGATCGTCGGTGCCGAGCAGGTGACCGTCGCCGGGTTTGGCCGGCGCGGGTCGTGTGGCGTGCAGGTCGATGGTGGCGTAGCCGTGCGGATTGGGCGGGAAGATCACCCAGTTGGGGCTTTGGCGCAGGTTTTTCAAGATCTCCGGATCCTTGTAATCGGTTTCGGTGGCGAAATCGCCGCCAAAGGTGGTTTCCGGATAGCTGACCATGAGCGGGAAATAGAAGCCGCCCTGGTAGTGGATGACGAGCGGTTTGTCGTTGGAGATCAGCTCCGCGCCCATGGAGAGCACGAAGAGCACGGTAAAAATCCACAGGGAGATGCGTCCGCGGGAGTTGGCGTTGAAACGACGCCAGCGGCGCAGGGCGATCGGGGAGAGTAAGGGCTGCCTCAGCATGGCGGGGAGTATACGCCAATGGATGATGGCTCGCAAGTTGCCATTCCGCTGCGCGGTTGCCAAACCGCACCCAGCTTGGAATGTGTTGTTAACTGGTGAAAAAAAAGAGAGGGTCTGGGAGATTCATCTCCCAGGGTTTTGATTTTGCTTTTGATTTTGGCGCGTTTTTCAAAAAGCTTTTTTTCGCGCAGCCTTGGTTTCTTTGAGAAGGTTTTGCGTTTTTTGCCAAACCTCAAAGAAAGCATTGCCAGAACAAAAAACCACCGCAGGCGGCTTTCCATGTGAGCGGAGGTCGTTTCCATGGGTTTTGGTTGTGACGTGCTTTTGCCGCACGGATGCTTTATCATTCCGGGAAAGGTTTTGATCATGTCAGGTACGCGGGAGTCGTGGGAGGAGCAGGGCTCTTCCGGGATGTGGATCCCCCCGGTTGTTCGGCAAGGGGAGCCCGATGGCGACGGGCTCGCCTGTCCGCTTACGTCCGGGGGGGGGGCGGTGTTCGGGGAGGAGTCCGTGCCTGCTGAGGTGGTGTTGGCACCGCTGGCCTTCGACACGGTTTTGACGCCCGAGGATCTGCGACGCCTGTTGAAGATCGTCGCGTACAGTGGACGCGCCATGTCATGAATGCACGCCGTATCACCCCTTGCTGTTGATCGGGGCCAATACCGAGGGATATTGATTGATGGAAATCGTGCAACGATTTTTAAACGATGTGCTGCTGTTGCGTCCTCGGTTACCTGCCGATGATGTCGGACAGTCTCTTGCCATCGATCGGTGCGAGTTGCGTGACGTGGGTATCGAGACCCCATTCGTGCAGGACAATCACTCCCGTTCGGTGCGGGATGTGCTGCGCGGTCTGCATTATCAGCTCGAACATGCCCAGGGAAAACTGGTCCGGGTGATTCGCGGGGAGATTTTTGATGTCGTGGTCGACCTGCGGCTCGACTCGCCCACCTTTGGACAAGCGGCCAGCATGCACCTGTCCGCCGAGAGCGGTCTTTTGGCCTGGATTCCTCCGGGGTATGCGCACGGCTTTCAGGTGTTGAGCGACACGGTGGATTTTCTCTACAGCGTCACCGATTACCGCTATGCCGAACACGAACGGATTCTGCTCTGGTCGGATCCGGCTTTGGGCATCGACTGGCCCTTGCAGGGGCGGACGCCGATCCTCTCGCCCAGGGATGAGCAGGGGACATCGTTTGCAAAGACAGAGGCATTGCTCAGGGCATGATCTCGTTAAGCCGCACACCGTGCTGGAGAAAAACCTGCGCCCTCCGGTTGTCTGCCCTTACGCCGGTTCGATATGCACCGCGACAAAGGTGATGCCGCTGATCTCTTGCAGAGCGTTCTGAATCTCCTCGTCGATCGAGTGGCTTTGTTGCAACTCCATATGACTGTCCAGCTCCACATGGACGGCCATATGGATCTCCGAGCCGAGGTACTGAATGCGCAGTTCGTGAAAATTCAGGATCTTGCCGGAACGCTTCATGGCATTCAAGCAGCTGTGGATTTGATTCAGGGTGTCGGCATCGGGCAGATGACCGACCAGTTTGCGCAGGTTTTCCGCGCCGAGCTGATATCCGGTCCAGCCAATCCAGATGGCGATCAACAGCGAGACCGCGCCATCCAGCCAGCGGATCTCCAGGTTGTTGGCAGCCAGGCTTCCAAGGGCCATCAGACTGATGACCACATCCATCTTGGCATCCACGGCTGCCGCTTTCAGGGCTGCGCTGCCCTGCTGACCCATCTGACCCGCCACCTTCCAGATGGCCCCCTTGATGGCGATCACCCCCAACAACAACAGAACCGGCACCAGCCCGGAGTCGGGCATGCCCCCTTCGTACACGCGCACCACTGCCTCGCGGCCCACTTCGGTCGCCAACATGCAGGTCAGAATCGCAACCGAAAAGGCGGCCACCGGTTCGATGCGGGCATGTCCGAACGGATGTTCCCGATCTGCCGGTTTGGCCGACTCGTGCACCGCGATCAGAATGAACAATCGTCTTGACCAGCAGCAACAGGGCGTTCAACAGGATCAACACCACGGCGGCTCGCCGGGAACGGGAGGTACGATCCGGATTCGGAGAGGTTGGATCTTGTGGCATCGCGGTCACCTTTCTTTAAAAACGCATGAGTGGCGTACGTTGCTTGCGGCAGCTCCCAGATGGTTGCAGAATAACCGTCATCGATGAAATGAGCATGAAAAATGGTGGTAAATGGTTGGAGCGTTCTGATTTTTGCTTGTCCCCCATGGATGTTTGCCAAATTGCGAAATCATTTGGCAGCGTGGTTTGAATCCACTTCGGTGCGGGCGTGTTTGTTGATTCCATGAGGAGGAATTACCTAACAGTCTGCCAGGGAGCTGCTTTCACCCTATGGGTGTATTTTATGATCCGTCTCTTGCTAAATTTTTGTTTGGCATATAGGGTGACTTTGATGAGGAATATTTTGTTTTGTAAACACGGGGCGTGCCATGAGTTACAGTGAGTCGGATATGCTCTCTCCGCAAGAAGATATGCCCGGATCCGGCGTGGAAAGAGAAGATGTCGGTATCACTAGACCGTTCGATCCGAACAAAATCAAGGTTGAGACCAAGCTGATGAGCCTGGATACCCTGGTCAAGCGGATCCGTGAGGGAGAAATCGATCTTTCACCTGATTTCCAGCGCAACGAAGTCTGGAAGGAACCAGCCAAATGTCGACTGATTGAATCGTTGCTGATCCGCATCCCTCTGCCTGCGTTTTATATGGATGCGACCAATGAAGATCATTGGTTGGTGGTCGATGGGTTGCAACGGCTCTCCACGCTACGCGACTTTATCATCCATGAGGCCCTTATCTTAAATGATTTGGAGTTCCTGAGTGATTGTAAAGGCAAGACATTCGGTACGCTTTCAAGAGCTTATCAAAGACGTATCGAAGAGACACAGGTCACGGTCTACCTGATCGAGAAGGGGACTCCACCTGAAGTGAAATTCAATATTTTCAAGCGGATCAATACGGGTGGCCTGCCTCTTTCCTCTCAGGAGATCCGGCATGCCATCAATCAGGGACTATCAACAATACTCATCAAACGGCTTGCTGAATCCGCAGAGTTCAAGATCGCGACGGACAACGGCATTCAAGAGCAGCGCATGTCTGATCGTGAATGTGTATTGCGTTTTTTTGCCTTTGTCATGACACCCTATCAAAATTATCCAAAGTATCCGGATGACGATTTCGATACGTTTTTGAGTGCTGCCATGACCAGCCTGAATCAGATGACGCCGGAGGGAATCGAGGCCTTAGAGGAACGTTTCAAGCGCGCCATGCGGTTGGCAGAAGACATTTTTGAAAAAAGGGCTTTTCGCAAGATGTCCCGGTCCTCATCCAACCGCTCACCGATCAACAAGGCACTCTTTGAGGCATGGTCAGCCAATTTGGCTGCGTTGGATGAGACAGCACAAATCAGGCTGGTGAAACGTAAGGAGAGTCTGAAGGAAAAATTTTTGGATCTGATGGAGGATGAAGCGTTTTCCAGAGCGGTCACTCAGGGAACGGGATCATGGTTTCGCGTCCAAACGCGGTTTGAGTCCATCGAGAAAATCATTCAACAAACCCTTCAGGAGCCGCAAGCATGATCCACGGTATCCGCTTGAGAAATTTCAAGTGTTTCCCCCATCTCGATCTGCCGCTTGCCAACCTGACGCTGTTGACCGGGCTGAATGGCATGGGTAAATCGTCGGCCATTCAGAGTTTGTTGGTCTTGCGACAGTCGTTTCAACAGGGGCTTTTCCCTGCGCGTGGCTTGGCTTTGAATGGCGAATTGATCACCCTGGGGACCGCCAAGTCGGTTTTGTACGAATATGCCGACAAAGACGAGATCGGAATCTCTGTATCGAGCACCCCGAATGGGCCGTGGTCTGATTTTGGATTTCAATACAATGAGCAAGCCGATATCTTGGGTATCAGCAACCCTTGCGAAATGAACCAACTGTTTCAGCAGAGCCTGTTTACAGATCGATTTCAATACGTTCAGGCAGAACGATTCGGTCCACGCGCCATGTTTCCGGTTTCGCACCACGCGGTACGCGAACATCGGCAACTCGGGTCTAAAGGCGAATATACCAGCTATTTTCTGGATGTGTTCGGCTCGCGGCAGCATGTCCTTCAGCCATTGCGGCATGAGCTGGCGCGTTCCGACTTGCTGATCCATCAAGTCGCCGCTTGGCTCGGAGAGGTCAGCCCCGGTGTGGATCTGCATCTTCTGACCCATGAGAACATGGATGTCGTCAACCTCGAATACTCCTTTTCAGCGACGGAAGGCCGACGTTATCGCTCCACGAGCGTTGGCTTCGGTATCACCTATACCTTGCCGATCATCGTCGCCATTCTCTCCGCATGTCCGGACGATCTGCTGATCCTGGAGAATCCCGAGGCTCATTTGCATCCACAAGGGCAGGCGCGCATCGGCGAGTTGATCGCGCGAGCAGCCAATGCAGGGGTTCAGCTGCTTGTGGAGACCCACAGCGATCACATCCTCAACGGCATGCGTATTGCCGTGCGCAAGAAAAGATGCGCGCCGGATCGTATCGCTATGCACTTCTTTTCACGTTCCCGACAAGCCCAAGGTTCTCTAACCCGAATCGATACCCCGAAAATCGACCATAATGGCCGTATCGATCCTTGGCCAGATGGTTTTTTTGACGAGTGGGAAAAATCTCTGGAGCACCTCTTTTGATGCAAGGATACGGATAATGGATCTGATCTTTAATGAACGGAGTCTCACGCCGTTGGCCGAAGGTCGGGAGATCGCCAGGAAACGCGTCCAAGGGTTTCTGGAGACGGTGCGAACCGCCTTCCAGAAAGGTATCAATCGACAACTGCGTACCAAAGATGCTTTCCTGAATGACATGCTCGCTTCTGGTTACACCTGGAGGGATTGGCAGAAGGACTCCGATGTTCCACGCGAGTTGCGTCACTATTTTTTGGGAATCTCGACCAGGGCTCCTTTTCTTGTCGGATTGGAGGCCCTTGAGGAAAAAAAGCCTGAATTTGAGTTCTTCCACAAGGGCCAACCGTGCGAAGGGCTTGGTGCGGCCCATCTGAGCGACCATTTTCCCGTGAGTTTGCTTTCCCAAAAGGCATGGGATGTTCAGCTGGTTGATCTCGAAATTCGCCAACTGCGCGATGACGGCGAAATCGATGCATTCATGGCGCGGCTACCGCATGCCAGCCGTCCGGAACATCTGGAGTTTCACTATAAAGATGTGATTCAGGAGCGATTGGGAAAAACCATCGGCACCGGTGATGATCTGTGGAATCATGCAGGCCAGTATTTTCCCTCCTTGAGCTTTTGTGCGGGCGTTCAGGGACAAATGCATAATCTGCCGCATGAGGCTATAGCCCCGATTCTGCGCGGGTTGTTCTGTTTGGAGCAGTTCTGTCAGGAATGGAGCACGGGGGGCTTTGATCAGAACAATTTGAGCTGTGCATCCTCACCTGAATCCAGGGGGACCAAAACCCAATACGCTGAAGAACGTACCTTTCCATGCCCGGATGGTTTGACACGATTGTTTAATTATCATGTCAAACTTGGTCACTCCTGGCGCATTCACTATGACCCGGCACCAGGTCCCGGCAAATTATACATTGGATACGTGGGGAGACATTTGCGCACCGCACGTTACCACTGACGTTCCAATGTTCGAATTCTTCCTGGCCGCGCTGGCCTTCGGACTCTCCGCCGGCCTGCAACCCGGCCCGCTCACCGTGATCATCCTGCATCAGACCTTGACCCACGGCCTGCCCGCCGGTCTGCGCGCCTGTCTGGCTCCCCTGTTTTCCGATGGACCGATCATCGGGGTCACCATTCTGGCCTTGCCCCATTTGAACGCAATGAGCGGTTTTGCCAGCGTCTTGAATCTTGTCGGTGGGATCTATCTGTTCTGGATCGCCCGTTCCATGGCCGCATCACCCATGGTGGGGTTGGCCCCCTCCAGTGCGTCCGATTCGGAGATTGCATCACCCACGCAGCGGGTCGCCAGCGATCCGAGCGCGCTGCAAGGCTCCCTGGGCACCGCCATCCGCATCAATCTGCTCAATCCCAATCCGTATCTCTTCTGGTTCGCGGTCGGCGGCAGTCAGATCCTGCGCGGCACGGTTGTCGAAGCGGCTCTCTTCATTGCGACTTTCCTGGTGACCATCACCACCACCAAAATGGCGGTGGCCCTGCTCGCCGCCCGCTGTCAGACCCTGCTGACCGATACCGGTCACCGCTGGGTCATGCGCCTTCTGGCCGGCTCCCTGGCCCTGTTCGGGCTGCTGGCCATCGGGCGGGGCGTGACGGAGTGGTAATCAGGGCTACTGGATCAACCAAGCGGATTTGACTGATTGCGACGGGCTGGCACGCCAGTCACTAAACCTTAAAGCCTCTGTCACGCGGGTTTGTTTTTAGGCCATGTTCGCGGGATTGTTTTGCAAAAGGCGCAAAACAATCCCGCAAGCCTTGGCCGCGCGCGGCGCATTTTTCGCAAAAAACGCGAAAAATGCTTTTTTTGAAGAGCGCGCTAAAGTCAAAAGCAAAACCCTGGGAGAGGAATCTCCCAGACCCGCTCTTTTTTCTTACCAGAAAAAACTACATATTTCAAGCTGGGTGCGGTTTGGCCTCTACCCTTCGTTGCTCGCCAACCGGCTGAAATCAGCCACCCGACCAAAACTGGCGCGGATCTCCCCCAACACCGCCAGTCGATTGCGCCGCACCGTGGCATCCGGATCCATCACCAACAGCTCTTCAAAGAAGCGATCGATGGCATCCCGCAATCCGGCCAGACTCTCCAACGCCTCACCGTACCGCCGTTCGGCAAGCAACGGGGCTGTCACGCCGGCCACCCGCATCACCTCGGCATGCAACGCCGCTTCGGCCTCCTGCTGCAACGCTGCGCCATCGACCGCAGCACCCTTCTCATTCGCCGGCGCCTTGTCGAGGATGTTGGCAATGCGCTTGTTGGCCGCCACCAGCGCCTCAAAGGCCTCGCGCCCCTTGAACTGCCGCAACGCCTCCACCCGCGCCACCACATCGGTCGGATCGTCCAACCGCAATACCTCCACCGCCTCGATCAGATCGTGACTATACTCTTTCTTTAAATGCACCTCCAAACGCCCGTGGATGAACTCCAGCACCGCTTGCGCGGTGGTGGCGGCATCCCGATCCAGCACGCCGGGCGCATAACCGGCGTGGGCTTGCTCCAACAACGGACGCAGCGCCAACGGGATGCCCGCGCCATCGAGCAGCATGCGGATCACCCCCAACGCGGCACGCCGCAGCCCGAACGGATCCTTGGTGCCGGTCGGCACCAGCCCGATGCCGAAACAGCCGACCAGGGTATCGAGTTTGTCGGCCAGCGACACCAGCCGCCCGATTGGCGAGGAGGGAAGGGCATCACCGGCCCCCTGGGGACGGTAATGTTCTTGAATTCCCTGGGCAACCGACTCATTCTCGCCGGCGTGTCGGGCATAATAGCCGCCCATGATCCCTTGTAACTCCGGGAATTCGCCCACCATGCCGGTCACCAGGTCGCACTTGGCCAGCAGACCCGCCCGTTCGGCCTGAGCCTTGAGGGCCGGATCGAGCCGCTCGGCCAGCGCATACGCAAGGGCAGAGATGCGCCGGGCCTTGGCGCCAACCGTGCCGAGGCGAGTCTGGAACACCACCTTGTCGAGGGCTGACAGCCGTTTGGGCAACGGCAGGTCGCGATCCTCACGCCAGTAGAAAGCGGCATCCTCCAGGCGTGCCTTGAGCACCCGTTCGTAACCGCGCACCAACACCGACGGATCCGGGGCCTCCAGATTGGCCACCGCCACGAAACACGGTTGCAGCGCACCGTCCAGGGATTTGACCGGGAAGTACTTTTGATGATACTTCATCGAGGTGGAGAGCACCTCGGGCGGGATCTCCAGGTAGATCGGATCAAAACGGCCCACCATCGGCATCGGCCATTCGGTCAGTCCGGCGTTCTCAATCACCAATCCCTCATCCATCCACGCTTCGCCCCCCTCGGCAGCCGCCAGCCGGGCGACTCCCTCGCGAATCACGGCGCAGCGCTCCTCCAAAGAGAGCATCACCCGTTTCGCAGCCAGCGTGGCGCGGTAGGAGGCTTCATCGCGGACCGGGAAGCAGCCCGGTGCCATGAAGCGGTGACCGCGCGTCTGGTTGTCGGCGACCACGCTCTCCGAGGCGCGCGCGTCGAGCACCTGGCCATCGAGGAGTGCCACCATCCAGCGGATCGGGCGCACGAAACGGGTCTGGCCGCTCCCCCAGCGCATTGATTTGGGCCAGGGAAAGGCGGCCAGAATCGAGGCCATCCGTTTCGGCAGGATCTCGGTTGCCGGGCTGCCGGCCTGGCGGATCGTGAAGGCGAGATAGACCCCCTTGGGGGTCTCCAGCCGCTCCAGGGCATCGACCGTCGTGCCGCACGACTGGGCAAAACCCTCGGTGGCCTTGGTCGGCTGGCCCTGGCCATCGAAGGCGCGCTCCAGGGCCGGCCCCCGTTTGGTCTCTGCGCGGTCGGCCTGACGGGCGGCAATGCCGGTCACCGAGAGCGCCAGACGGCGCGGCGTGCCATCACACCAGGAAAGACGTGTCTCATCAACGCTCAAACCCGCCTCGGAGAGCGTGTTCATCGTTGCTTCGCCGAAGTGGCGGATCGCCTCGCCCAGCATGCGGGCGGGAATCTCCTCGCAGCCGACCTCCCACAACAGATCGCTCATGACCGTCCTCCCTGCTTGATGAGCGGATGACCCAACGCCGCCCGCTGCGCCACGAATCCTTCTGCCGTCACTTTGGCCATGGCCCGCACCCGTCCGATGAAACGGGCCCGCTCCGTGACGCTGATCGCACCGCGCGCATCAAGCAGATTGAAGACGTGCGAGCCGTGAATCACCTGTTCATAGGCCGGACCGGGCAGATCCTTGGCCGCCAGGGTGAGCGCCTCGGCCTCGAACAGGTCGAAGAGTTTGAACAGACTCTCCACGTTGGCGGATTTGAAGTTGTATCCCGAGAAGTCGTGCTCCTCCTGCTGGTGCACATCCCCGTAGGTGATGCCCGGCGCCCAGGTCAGATCATAGACGTTCTCCTTGCCCTGGATGTACATGGCCAACCGTTCCAGGCCATAGGTCAACTCCCCGGAGATCAACGGCAGATCGATGCCGCCAACTTGTTGGAAATAGGTGAACTGGGTCACCTCCATGCCGTCGAGCCACACCTCCCAGCCGAGCCCCCAGGCACCGAGGGTGGGGCTTTCCCAGTCGTCCTCGACAAAGCGGATGTCGTGGGCGCGCGGATCGATGCCGATGGAGGCCAGCGAGTCCAGATAAAGATCCTGGATGTCGTCCGGCGAGGGTTTGAGGATCACCTGGAACTGATAATAACGCTGCAGGCGGTTGGGATTCTCGCCGTAGCGGCCATCGGTGGGGCGACGCGACGGCTGCACGTAGGCGACATTCCACGGTTCCGGACCAAGGGAGCGCAAGAAGGTGGCCGGATGAAAGGTGCCGGCGCCCATCTCCATGTCGTGCGGTTGCAGGATCACGCAGCCCCGGTTCGACCAGTAGGTCTGCAACGAGAGAATGAGTTCTTGAAATGTCACGGTCCACTCCTTGTGGCGCATCCCGGAATGAGGGATGATGAACGTAAGATGGGTTGTGGGTATGTAACGCGTTCACGTCTCACTCTTCAAGGGGTTTTCGTCAAAATCATGTCCATATTCGGTTGGATCATTCTGCTCGCACTTCTGCTTGGCTTTGTGGTGGATACCTGGGTGGTGCTGACTGATCTGGCCGCCATGCCTTCCGATCCTCCGGAAAAGGTCGCAGAGTTCATCGATCCGGCGGTCTGGAACAAGAGCATGGCCTACGAGCGCGCCAAGGCGCAACTGGAGATCGTCGCCTCGGGTTGCAAGCTGGGAGCGCTTTTGATCTGGTGGTTTGCCGGAGGTTTTCCATGGCTCGATGGCCTCGTCATGTCGTGGCAACTGGGCAAGATCGCCTCAGCAGCGCTCTATGTCGCCATCCTGCTCATCGCCTTCAAGCTCTTCTCTCAACCCTTCAAGATCTATCACACCTTTGTGATCGAGGCCCGCTTCGGCTTCAACCGTACCACCTGGACCACCTTTCTCGATGATCGCGCCAAGGGGTTGCTGCTCTCCATCGTCATCGGCGGACCGTTTCTGGTCACCGTGCTGGTCTGCTTTTATTATTGGGCGGAGTGGGCCTGGCTCTTCTGCTGGGTGAGCGCCACCTTCTTTCTGCTGTTTGTCCAGTACATCGCGCCGGCCTTGCTGATGCCGCTCTTCAACCGGTATAGCCAACTGCCGGACGGGATGCTCAAGGATGCGATCACGAACCATCTGCAAACGGTCGGGGTGCGCTTTTCCGGCATCTTCACCATGGATGGCTCGCACCGCTCGACCCGTACCAACGCCTTTGTCACCGGCCTGGGCGACCAGCGCCGCGTGGTGCTCTACGATACCCTGATCCAGCGCCATGCCGCAGTCGAAGTGGTGGCCGTACTCGCCCACGAGATCGGCCATCTGGTTTTGGGACACTTGCGCCGGGTGACCGCGATCACCATTCTCCATTTCGGGCTGATGAGCGGCCTGATCACCCTGGCCATGCGCACCTTCGAGCTGCACCATGACTTTTTCATGGACCGGATCACGCTCCATGGGGGGTTCGTCTTCTTCGTTCTTCTGGTCGTGCCGCTTGATTTGGTCACCGGACCGTTGTTCAAATGGATCTCGCGCCGGCACGAGTTGGCGGCGGATCGTTATGCCGTCTCCACCCTGGAGCAGCCGCGAGCGTTGATCACCGCTTTCAGACGCCTGGCCGCAGACAACCTCATTCAGGTGAATCCTCACCCGTGGCGGGTTTTTTTGCATCACACCCACCCCTCGATTCTGGAACGCATCGAGGCCATCGAGGTGCATCTGAAGCGGACGGGAAGATAAAAATCCATCTGTTTTTTTGCTTTGTGCTGGTCATTTGACTTTTTTTGGTGCTATATAGCCAAATCACGGTTTCAGGTGCGACTTTCAGGGGTGCATACGCTGATCCTGACGCTGGTTCCATCCCAACATCGAGGAGATCTAATCAATGATGGAGAACGACGAGGAAAGGAAAGAAGACGTGAGCGACAAAGAAACCCACGACTCCAAGGATACTCATGAAGCCAAGGAGGCGAAAGAGCCCAAGGAGGCGAAAGAGCCCAAGGAGGCGAAAGAGCCCAAGGAGGCGAAAGAGCCCAAGGAGGCGAAAGAGCCCAAGGAGGCCAAGGGTGATGGCACAGTGACGCTGGAGAATACGAAAGTGCAAAAAAAGAAATACGTCAAGATGAGCGAGGAGGCTTATCTCAAGGAGCTCGCCAAGCTGCACGTCGAGCTGGTGAAGCTGCAGGAGTGGATCCGCGTCAAGGGGCTCAAGGTGGTGGTGCTGTTCGAGGGTCGCGACGCAGCGGGCAAGGGTGGCGTGATCAAGCGGATCACCGAGCCATTGAGCCCGCGCATCGTCAAGGTGGTGGCGTTGGGCACGCCCACCGAGCGCGAGAAGACCCAGTGGTATTTTCAGCGCTACGTGCCCCATCTGCCGGCTGCCGGGGAGATGGTACTCTTTGATCGTAGCTGGTACAACCGCGCCGGCGTGGAGCGGGTGATGGGCTTTTGCAGTGAGGATGAGTATCAGGAGTTCCTGCGCTCTTGTCCGGAGTTCGAGCGCATGCTGGTCCGTTCCGGGATCATCCTGATCAAGTACTGGTTCTCGGTGAGCGACAAGGAGCAGGAGAAGCGTTTCTTGAGCCGCACCCAGGATCCGACCAAGCAGTGGAAGGTTTCGCCCATGGATCTGGAGTCGCGCATGCGCTGGGAGGATTATTCGCGCGCCAAGGATGCCATGTTCGCCTACACCGACATCAAGCAGGTTCCCTGGAACGTGGTGGATGCCGACATCAAGCCGCATGCCCGGCTCAACTGCATCAGCCATCTGTTGAGCCAGATCCCCTACGAGGATCTGCTCACCACCAAGGATCCGATGAAACTGCCGCCGCGCAGGAAATCGACCGGCTACATCCGTCCGCCGATCGACGAACAGACCTGGGTGCCGAACAAGTATCACGGTTGATCCGGCTGGGATGAACTTTGGAAGAAAAAGAGACCGGGGGAGCGATTCCCCGGTTTTTTATCGAGGCATCATGGGGCTCTCGACTGACAATCAAACATGCTACAACGCGCCAGAAGTTGTCACTCGCTATCGTACAGCCTCGCTTGAAATTGCGGAGATGCTGATCTTTCTGGAGTACTGTCAGAAAATTCGTGCTGGTCGCCTGCTCGATATCGGTTGCGGAGGCGGGCGAACCTCCTTTTATCTGCTGGGCATGGCATCCGATTATCTGGGTATCGACTACTCCCCAGGCATGATTGAACTCTCCCGGCAGCGATTTCCCGAGCATCAGGATCGATTTCGTGTGCTGGATGCCCGTTGTCTGGACGATCCGCAGCTCGGCCTGTTTGAGTTCATACTTTTTTCGTTCAATGGTCTGGATTCCGTGTCACTCAAGGATCGGCAGCTGGTGTTGCGTGCCATCCGATCCCGGTTGCAACCAGAAGGGATTTTTGTCTTTTCATCGCATAATCTGCATGGCCCCTCTGCGGTCACGACTGCTCCAAAAGTGCGACTGTCGATCTCTCCCAGGCAGATGTATTGGAATTGGATGAACTGGCGACGACGTATGGGCAATCATAGACGATTGAAACCGCAGCAACAGTTTGGTGACGGATATGCTATTCTTAATGATATTGCGCACGATTATTCTCTTCTGGAGTGCGGATTCGAACTGATCGCCCTGTATGATCATCGTGGAGAGCGGTTTATCGAGCCGGGACCATTTCCGGATAGCAAATGGCTTCATTATGTCTGCAGGGCCGCATGAAGAGCGAAAAGGCGGTGTTGATGAGTGCATCGGTCGGAGTGGGAATGAAGAGGGACGCACGAACCGGGGGAGCGATTTCCCGGTTTTTTTGTGCCCGGCCAGTCGGATTGAACCGCACCCGGTTTGAATAGTGTCTTACGTTAACCTAACCGCAACCAGCTTGGAATGTGTAGTTTTTATTAGAGGTAGTTGCAAAACCTATCAAAAAGTTTTTAATGCGAGTTATTTTTATTTAAAATCGCATGCGAATCAAATAGATAGTAAGGCAATGGAAACCAGAAAAAACAATAAGTTGGTTTT
>JAMOBI010000063.1:0-18469 GCA_039908105.1 Magnetococcus sp. YQC-9 | reverse complement strand
GTGTAGGTAAGCGGGGTGGCAGTGGTGGTGATGCCAGGGGCATCATTGACTGCTGAAAGCACGATCTGGCGGGTAGCTGTCGTGGTGAGCGCGCCTGAACCTTCGCCAGTCGAATTGGAGTCGGTCACCGAGAAGGTTACCATACGAGGAGCAACGCTCGGGTGGTCATCGTTTAAATTTTTATAGGTGACCGAACGCAACGCGGCCTCGTAGTCGGCCTTGCTGGCCGTGCCCGTTAACGTGAGCGTGCCCGTGGCCCCATTCCACGATCCGGTAATGCCGGATTGATCGATGAAAGATAGAAGGTCTTGACTGGTGAGAAAGTTCCCGGTGATCTGCACCGAGGCGCCGGCGATGTGGCTGTCATCGACATCAGCGAGTGAGAGGGCAGAGTCAACGATTTTGGCGGTATCGCTTTCGGTGTAAGTGAGCGAAGCGGCGGTTGTTGTGATGCCCGGGGCGTCGTTGACGGCTGAAAGCACGATCTGGCGCGTGGCGGTGGTGGTGAGCGCGCCCGAACCTTCGCCAGTCGAATTGGAGTCGGTCACCGAGAAGGTTACCGTACGAGGAGCAACGCTCGGGTGGTCATCGTTTAAATTTTTATAGGTGACCGAACGCAACGCGGCTTCGTAGTCGGCCTTGCTGGCCGTGCCTGTTAACGTGAGCGTGCCCGTGGCCGCATTCCACGATCCGGTAATGCCGGATTGATCGATGAAAGATAGAAGGTCTTGACTGGTGAGAAAGTTCCCGGTGATCTGCACCGAGGCGCCGGCGATGAGGCTGTCATCGACATCAGCGAGTGAGATACCAGAGTCAACGATTTTGGCGGTATCGCTTTCGGTGTAGGCGAGTGGGGCGGCGGTGGTGGTGACACCTGGGGCATCATTGACTGCTGAAAGAACGATCTGGCGCGTGGCGGTGGTGGTGAGCGCGCCTGAGCCTGCGCCATTGGAGTTGGAATCGGTCACCGAGAAGGTCACCGTACGAGGAGCAACGCTCGGGTGGTCATCGTTTAAATTTTTATAGGTGACCGAACGCAACGCGGCTTCGTAGTCGGCCTTGCTGGCCGTGCCCGTTAACGTGAGCGTGCCCGTGGCCCCATTCCAGGAGCCGGTGATGCCGGATTGATCGATGAACGTTAGCAGGTCTTGACTGGTGAGAAAGTTGCCGGTGATTTGAATCGTGGCACCGCTCATGTGGGTATCATCGACGTCAGCCAAAGAGATGCCGGCATCGATTGGGGTGGCTGAGTCGCTTTCGGTGTAGGGGAGCGGGGCGGCGGTGGTGGTGATTCCGGGTGCATCATTGACTGTTGAAAGAAGGATTTGGCGTGTGGCGGTTGTCGTGAGGTTGCCTGCTCCTTCACCGTTGGAGTTGGCGTCCGTCACCGCAAAGGTGACGGTGCGTACCGCCACGTTCGGGTTGTCATGGTTGAGGTTTTGATAGGTGATGGAGCGCAACGAGGCTTCGTAATCAGCCTTGCTGGCCGTTCCGGTTAACGTGAGCGTACCGGTGAGTTGATTCCAGGAGCCGGTGATATCCGGCTGATTGACAAACGACAGAACATCTTCGGAAGAGAGGTGATTGCCAGTGATCTGCACCGTGGCACTGCTGATGAAATCATCGTCCAGATCGTTCAACGACAGGCCGGTATCGACTGCCAGGGCTGCGCTGCCTTCACTGTAAGTGAGAGGAGCCGCCGTCGTTGTTACACCGGGGGCATCGTTGATGGCGGAGAAAACGATATCGCGGCTGCCGCTGGTGGTGATCGAGGCCGTACCCTGGCCGTCGGAGTTGCCGTCCGTAACCGAAAAGGTGACGGTGCGATTGGCCAGGTCTGGATCTGCGCTGTTGAGATTGCGGTAGGTGATGGTGCGCAGGGCCGCTTCATAAGCACTTTTGGAGGTGACACCGTTTAATATCAGCGAGCCGGTTGTGGCATCCCAGTTGCCGGTGATGCCCGCCTGATCGACAAAATAGAGGCGATCTTCACCCGCTTGATAATGGCCGGTGATCTGCACCAGACCGCTGACGATCGTTGAGTCGTCGACATCCACCAGGCTCAAACCGCTATCCACAAAGGTCGCCGCATCCCCTTCCGTGTAGCTGAGAGGGGTATCGGTGGTCATGTTGGGACCGTCGTTGACAGCGGTCATGAGGATGTTGCGTCCTCCGATGCCGGTGAGTACGGACGAGCCATTGCCATTGGAATCGGCATCCGTGACCGTAAAGGTGACGGTGCGCGTGAGGATGCTCGGGTTGTTGTTGTTGGAATTTTGATAAGTGATTGAGCGCAAAGCCGCCTGATAATCGGCCTTGCTGGCCGAGCCGGTCAAGGTGAGCGTACCTGTGGTACCATCCCAGGAGCCGCTGATGCCGGATTGATCAACGAATGAAAGCAGATCCTCGCTGGAGAGATAATTCCCGCTGATGCGCACCGTGGCGCCGGTGATGAGCGCATCATCCACGTCGGTCAGGGAGATGGCCGGATCGACCACCTTGGTAGTATCGCTCTCCGTGTAGCTGAGGGCGCTACCGGTGGCGGTGACGACCGGGGCATCGTTGACGGCGGTGATGGTCACATCCCGTTGGATGCTGACACTCTGGGCGCCGTTGCCCTGTCCGGCGGTGTTGGAGTCTGTGACGGTGATCCGGATGGTGCGGGTATCCAGATTCGGGTCGGCGGTGTCGTTGTTGCGGTAGGTGATGCTCCGCAGGGCGGTTTGATAATCGGCCTTGCTGGCGGTTCCCGTCAACGTCAGCGTACCGGTGGCACTGCTCCAGGAACCGGTGATGCCTGGAAGATTAAAGAAAGCCAGTTGATCCTGATCGGCGTGGTGGTTGCCGACGATCTGGATCGTGGCCCCAGCGATGTTGGCGTCATCGATATCGGTCAGCAGGATGGCGTTGTCGATGACGAGCGGGGTGTCCCCTTCGGAGTAGTTGATGGAGCCGGCGGAACCGCTCAAAACGGGCGCGTCGTTGATCGAAATGGGCGCGATGAGCCGTTGCGCCGAGGCTGTGAGCGCGCCTGAGCCGGCGCCAGCGGAATTGGCATCGGTCACGGTGAAGGTGACGGTGCGTTGGGTGCTATCGGGTGTCGTGGTGTTGCTGTTGAAATAGGTGATGGAGCGCAGCGCGGTTTGATAATCGGACTTGGCGGCGGTGCCGGTGAGGGTCAATTTACCCAGCGCAGCGCTCCAGGTGCCGGTGATGCCGAGTTGATTGGTGAAGGCGAGCAGATCCTCGCTTGCGCGGTAGTTGTTGGAGATCTGGATCGTGGCGCCGGTCAACAGGGTGTCGTCGACATCGGAGAGCGACAGATTGGCATCGACGGGTGTTGCGTTCGCCCCTTCGTTGAAGCTCAAGGTGGTGCCGGTGGTGCTGATGATCGGGGCATCGTTGATGGCGGAGATGGCGATCGGACGGGAGTTGGTGACGCTCAAGGCGCCGGAGCCGCTGCCATCGGAGTTGCCGTCGGTGATGGAGAAGGTGATGGTGCGCGTGGCGGTGCCGGGGTTGTCGGTGTTGAGGTTTTGATAGGTGATCGAGCGCAACGCGGTTTGGTACAGGGCCTTGGTGGCTGAGCCCGAGAGGGTCAGAGTACCGGTGGTTGCGTCCCAGGAGCCGGTGATGCCGGATTGATTGGTGAAAGCGAGAAGATCCTCATTGGCGATATGGTTGCCGCTGACCCGCACCGTGGCGCTGGCGATGGTGTTGTCGTCGACGTCGGAGAGGGTCAGGGTGTTGTTGATGGTGAGAGCCGCCCCCCCTTCGGTGAAGGTGACGGTCGAGGCGGTGACCGACAGGGTGGGGGCGTCGTTGACCTCGGTGGCGGTGATGGTGGCGGTGTTGCTGTTGACACTGAAAGCGGTGGTGGTGCCGCGGGTCGAGACATCGACCTTGGTGCCGACGCTGCCGGTGGTCTGATCCCAGGCGTAGAAGGAGATATCGGCTGGGGTTCCCTTGATGGCATTGGGAATGAAGCGGATCGAATCGGTGGAGCGCAGTAATAAGGCCGAGCTGCCATTCACGGTGCCGACATTGGTCCAGCCGCTGCCGGTGTTGTACTGCCAGGAGCCGTTGCCGCTGGAAAGCCCGTAGAGTGCGATGCCCTGGGAGGCGCCGATGTCAACGTCGCCGGCCCCGTTGAGCAGGGTTGAGATCGAGGTGCCGATGTTGGTGATTTCATCCTCGGTGATGGTCGGCAGAGACGGGGTGGCTGCGGTATTCAGGGTGGGGGCGATGTTGATCCGGATCGAGGCGGTATCGTTTGCAGTACTGAAAGCCGTGGTGCCGCCACGCGAGCTGACGTTGACCTTGGAGCCTTGCTGACCGGGATTCTGGGTTTGGTCCCAGGCACAGAAGCCGAAGCTGGCGGCGTTGTTGGTGTTGAGCACGCCGCCGGGCTGGAAGCGGATTTGATCCTGAGGGCGCAGGAGCAGGGCAGAGGTGGTACTGACCGCGCCGGTGGCGGTCCAGGTGGCGCCGTTGTCGGTGGAGAACTCCCAGTAGCCTGCTGAACCGTTGTTGACTGTGTGAATGGCGATTCCTTGCAAGGGGGTGGTGACCGCATCGACATCGCTGATGGTTGCTCCCACGAGCGTGGCGACACTCACGCCTGGGTTCGTGGTATCGGTGTGCTGGATGGCGGGCAGGGTGGGGTTGGCAGCGGTGAGCACCGGGGCGTCGTTGAGATCGGTGACCGTGATGGTGGCGGTTTCGATGAAAGCGGAGAAGGGGGTGGCGGCACCGCGCGAGATGGTCGAGACCTTGCCGCCGGCAGACCAGGTCGAGGAACGACCGGTGCGGTCCCAGGCAACGTAGGTGAAGTTGAGAGAACCAGGCGAGGAGTCGTTCGGCGGATTGGCGCCGTCCGGGACAAAGCGCACCATGTCGCTGGAGCGGAGCAGCAGCGATTGGGTCGAGGAGATGGTGCCGAAGTTGTTCCAGCTGGCCCCTGCGTTGGTGGAGTACTGCCAGGTGCCGTTGTCGGCGATGACGCTGCGGATGGCGATCCCCTGGAGTGCGCTGGAGTCGATATCGCTGACTGCGGTGCCGAGCAGGGCACTGACCGTGGTGCCGGTGTTGGTGAGGTTGTCCTCGGTGATGGTGGGCAGCGCCGGATTGGGGGTGAGGTCGGCCAGTACCGGTGCGGCATTGACCGTGCCGTTGATGATGCCGGCGTTGCTGGAAAACGCGGTGGTCCCGCCGCGCGAGGTGGCGTTGACCGTGGTGCCGGCCACGCCCGAGGTGCGATCCCAGGCGTAGAAGAAGAGCGTGGGTTGTCCGCCGTTGGAGCTGTTGGGTACGAAGCGGACTTCGTCGGTCGATTTGAGTAGCAGCGCGTGGGTGGTGAGCAGCGGATTGGGCAGGCTGTTCCAGGCGCCGCCATCGACGCGATACTGCCATGTTCCGAGTCCCAGATCGTTGGCCGAGTAGATGGCGACCCCCTCGACCGGGGTGGGATCGGCATCGGTGATATCGCTGGCTGCGAAGAGCGAACCCACTGTGGCACCGGTATTGGTGAGATCGTTGCGCAACACGGGCGGGATGAACCACTGACCGCCGGCAATCAGCACCGGTGCGTCGTTGAGTGCGGTGATATTTACGGTGGAGCTGGCGACCGTGCTTGAGGCCGAGCCGTCGCTGACCTGAAACGAGACGGTCCGGGTCAGGGTTGTGGGCGCGTCGGAGGTGTTCTGATATTTGATCGAGCGCAGAGCGGCCTGATAGTTGGCGAGTGTGTCGGCACCGGTCAGGGTGAGGGTGCCGGTGACGGCGTTCCAGCTGCCGGTGATGGTGCCGGTGTTGGTGAAGAGTAGTTGATCGGCACCGCTCTGGTAGTTGCCGCTGATGGCAATGGTGGCCCCTTGCAGAGTGGCATTGTCGACATCGGCTACGGTGATGGTGGCATCGATCACCGTGGCTGGATTGTTTTCGGTATAGAGGAGTGCCGAGCCGCTGGCAATCGTCGGGGCGTCGTTGACTGTGGTGATGGGTGCACTGGCGGTGACGGTGGTCGAGGTGCCGCCGTCACCATCGGTGATGCGAAAGGCGATGGAGCGCGCGCCGGTCGAGGGGGCGTTGGTGTCGGTGTTGGTGTAGGTGATGTTGCGCAACAGCGCGGTAACCGAGGTCGGATTGGCGCTGGCGTTGAAGGTGACCACCAGGTCATTGGAACCGGTGCCGCCAGCGAAGGTGCCGATTACTGTCCCCTGATAGGTGACGTTGGCGCCTGATACGCCGATCTGTCCGGCCCCGATGCCTTGATTGCGGATGGCCAGTTGGTCATCGGTGGTGTCGCGGTTGGCGGTGATCGATACGGTGAGCTGTCCGCCGGCAAAATCGGGGGAATCCCCATCGGTCACGGTGACGTTGCCGCCCTGGTCGATCACCAGGGAGCCGCTCCCTTCGGTGTAGGCCAGGACATCACCGTGGATGTTGGCAATCACCGGGTTGGCCGAGGGGAGCACGCCGTGAAACGAAAGGCGTGCGCTGGAGGAGACGAACACCTCGGATTCGATCGCCCCGTGGGTGACTTCGAGATTCCAGTCGCCGCCGCGTTCGGTTGAACCGGTGAGGTTGTCGGAGGCAGCGACATCGGCGCCGGTCAATTCGGCGATGCGTGAGACAAAGGCGGATCCGCTCATCCCCGCACCGACATCGCAGCCATAGATGAGGATGTCGGCATTTTCCGAGAGCGCTGCACCCCAATCCTGCAAGGCGTGGGCATGGGCGTCGATGTTGACGACATCCAACTCCGTATTGCCCAACAGCAGGGTGCCTTCCGCACCGTGCGAGACGATGTGAATCGCCTCGATGCCGGCGTATCCGGCCAAAGCGGTGCGAATCTGCTCCACACCGTCTTTGTTGGGGTCGAGCATCACCACCTGGAGCTCTTTGGGCAGATCCTTGAGCAGGTTCTGATGATCCTGGACAGTGGAATCAACGAAGATGAACTCGCGCGGGGTCGGGGTGGCGGCATCGTGGGGTGTTGCCGGCACCGGGGCGTGATCCCCGTCGTGGGCGGTGTCGTGATGATCGCTGTCGCTATGGGAGTCGTGATGCAGGGCGGCAATGGCGGTCAGAACGCCTGCGGCATCGAACATCAACCGCCTCTCCAGTCGCAACGCCAGTCTGGCGCGCACCGGTGCCGGACGGTCTGCTGCAACCGGCTGGGTCTGCTGACTGTTTTGAGTAATCGGCCAGAATTTTTCGCGGATCCAGGGCCAAAGTTCCATCGGTTGGCGCTCCCGTGAGGATTCAAAATGCGTTTCTTGTTTTTCTTGTTTTTTAATCAGTGGTTACTATCAATTTAGCAACTCGCGCGCCATCAAGCCAGAACAAAATAAATTCATATTTTTCAATAAGTTATCAAAAGGCAGCATGATCGGAAGTCAGTTTTTTTTACACATTGAATGACTGTTTTGATTTATTGTATTGATATATAAGATTTTTTATTACATGTAAAAAATTTTTACATTTTTGGCTGTGCGTGAAGATTTTTTATCCATGAAGTGACGGTCAGTGCGGCATGATTCATGCTTGCTGATAAAGAGAGTGGTTCTCATCTTCACGGACAATCGGGTTTGAAGAGCTTGAGCACATCTTCTCAACAGAGTGGACGAAAATCCCGCCACACCGCACGGGTGGTCAAGGGGAGCCTGCTGGCCGCACTGGCCGTGCTCACTTTGAGTGGCTGTTCGGTGGTGAGTCAGGCGTTGACGTCCGATGAGCAGGCAAAGCTGATCGGCGAGGAGCAGTCGCTGCTTTTCAAGGATACCAAACCTCTGGAGGGACCGCTGACCCTGCATGAGGCGATGGCCAGGGCGTTGAAATACAACCTGGATTACCGCCTCAAGCGCATGGAGGAGGTGGTGGCCCGCAATCAGGAGGAGGTGGCGCGCCTCGACATGCTGCCGCGCTGGACGCTGGCTGCCGGCTATTCGGCGCGCACGCCGGAGAATGCCTCGGTGAGCCGTTCGCTTTCGACTGGAATCGTGGAGACCGACCCGTCGATCTCGCGTGAAAAGGCGACCGGCACGGCAGATTTCACCATGAGCTGGAATCTGCTCGATTTCGGGGTCAGTTATTATCAGGCCCGGCAGGAGGGCAACAAGCGGCTGATTCAGGGAGAACAGCGCCGCAAGGCGGCTCACAATCTGCAAAAGGATGTCCGTTTCGCCTATTGGCGCGCCGTGGCGGCGCAAGGGCTGGAACGCGAGGTGGCGGCGGTGTTGAAATCCGCCGACGAGGCGCTGGCCACTGCGCGCAAGGTGGAGCAGGAGAAACTTCGCTCCCCGGTGCATGCCTTGCAGTTTCAGTTGGGATTGTTGGAGATCGTCAAGCAGTTGGAGCGTTCGCGCGCCGAGTTGACGGTCGCCAAAGAGGAGTTGGCCACGCTGATCCATCTGCCGCCCGGTCAGCCGTTCGAGCTGGTGGATGATGGCGCAGCGGGTGCCGTTCCTTTGGAGTTGGCCTCCACGATCGACGAGCTGGAGCGTCAGGCGTTGACAGAGCGGCCCGAGTTGCGCATCGAGCAGTATCAGGCGCGCATCGAGGCGGACGAGAGCCGCAAGGCGATCGCGCGGCTGTTTCCGGGATTGGAGTTCGATGCAGGCGAGAACTTCGACGGCAGCCGGTATCTGCTCTATCAGCACTGGGCACAGGCCGGGGCACGCTTGAGCTGGAATCTGCTGCGCGCTTTGACCGCCGGATCCCAGGCCGATCTGTCGGAGAGTCGCGAAAAGGTGATTCAGATGCGGCGGCTGGTGATGCACATGGCGATCATCGGTCAGACACGAATCGCCTATCACGAATATCTGGCCGCGCGCGACGGATTGAAGCGGATTCAGGAGGAGAACCATACGCGCGCCCGTTTGCAGGGACATGCCGCCAATCGGGGCGAACTGGGGCTGGAGAGCCAGTTGTCCTATGTGCATACCGTGGCCTCGGGAGTGCTCGGACGGGTGCAGCAGTACGAATCGTTTGCCCGGTTCCAGAGTGCGGTGGGGCGGTTGTATGCCACGCTCGGTTGGGATCCGTTGGGCGAGGAGGGGGGTAAGCTTGAGATCGCCCAGTTGACGCGCCTGCTGCGTACGCATGACACCGAGTGGCAGAAGCGACTTTTCGCACAAGGCGATGTGCTTTCATTGGTTGATGCGCGTGCGATCTCTCCGCATAACCAACCGGTATCCTCCGCTGCGATACGGGCAGCCAGGGAATCTCAGCGAACCGGATCCGCTCCGGATCAGTGGTTTGATCCGCAGAAAACCGCACAGGCCATATCAGTGGGCAGCGCCGACGACGAAGTGGCCTTTGCGACCATGCCGTTGCCGTTGGTGCAGCCGCTGGCCAGACGTACGCCGCCCTCTGCGTCAGCTGTTGTGGAGTCTCAGCCTGAATCGGTGCGAGAACGTGGGCACGAAGCGGTTCGTCCCGCTCAGCTGTCCATGCCGACTCCGGTGGTTCAATCGTCCGTCAAACCGATGATGCCGGTGCAGGCCGAGCAATCGCCCGTTCCATCGATGATGCCGGCGGAAGCCTTGAATTTGAAGTGGCAAGCCGCGTCAAATCCAATGGTGCATGAGGTCGGGCAAGGTGAATCGACCGCGAGTGTGAAACCGCGTGGGTCACGGGCCGAACAGGATGAAAAACCCGCGAGTGCGACTTCACAAACAGCGGGGAATACTCCGGGCGAACAGGCGGTCAAGGAGCGTCGGACGGAGCGTCAACCGCCGCCTCCAGTACCAACAAGAAGGGCAATGTCAGAAGAGACCCGCCCCGCAAAGAAGGTGCGCTACGCGGTGCAGGTGGCATCGACCTTCAATACAGCGGGTGTGGATCAGTTGGTCGAACGGTTGCGTGCCAAGGGGTATCCGTTGCAGATCCACGAGACGCGTGATGCCGAGGGACGACCCATCAAGCAGGTGTGGATCGGGGTTTATGAACGCAACGCGGACGCCAGAGCTGCGCGCGATCTTTACCAGCAGCGTGAACAACAGGTGGGATTCGTGCGGGTGATTCAGGAGCAGGATGGATGATCCTGGTTGCTCTTGGCGGGTGAGATGGCGAGATCCTCTCACGGTGTCATTTATGAGGTTAAGCTTGTGTTAGTGTGATTATTAAAAGCTTCTGAATTACGATAAATTGATTTTGACTTACAATAATTGAATTATCGTAAGTCAAAATCGTTTTGAAGTCGATCCAATCGCCTCCTGCGCGTCCATCGCAATCGGCAAGCTTGTCTTGGTTGTTGCTCCTGGCACTTGAACCGCACCTGCTTTGGGATGCGTAGTTTTTTGCAAGGCTGCGTGCAAGATGTGAGCGTCGTTTCCAAAAAGCGGGAACGACGCTCACGAAGGCCGCGCGCGGCGCATTTTTTGCAAAAAACGCGAAAAATGCTTCTTTTGAAGGGCGCGCTAAAGTCATAAGTCAAAACCCTGGGAGATGAATTTCCCAGATCCTCTCTTTTTTTTCACCAGTAAAAACGACACATTCCAAGCTGGGTGCGGTTTGAAAAATATTTTTGTGCCGTCGATCTCAGCCGCCCATCATGCGCGAACGCATCATCTCCATCATCACGGACAAGCCGCTTCCCACGACGCCTCCCCCGATCATGCCGTTGACCGCCGCCTTGCGTTCTACACGCCGCAAGCGGTCATCGAGTTTGGCCATCCAATCGGTCTGATGCTGTTGCTGCAGCTGAATCGCCTCCAGACTCCCCTGCACCTTGCCCATGCTGAGCAGCAGATCATGCAACAAGGCATCATACGGGCTGCCGGAGCCGTTCATTTCGAACCATCCCCGGAGATGACGCCGATCAGGCCCGTCAACCCCGTGCCCACGGCGATGACGTCATTGATCGTATCCGGCGAGAGCGAGACGCCAAACGCGGTCAGCAGCATGGTGATCCCGCGCCAGGTCGAGGGTTCACGACAACGGTCCAAGAAATATTGATTCATGATTGTTCCTCCACGTAGCGATGCCAGTTGCGAATGAATTCCGCTTCGGTTCCTGCACCGAGCGGGGTGTTGTAATGCTGCTTCCAGTAGCGCGCCAGACCGGCCAGATCATCGGGGGCGGGCAGGGGAGCGGATACGCGCCGGTAGTGGAGCCGGCACATCACCGCCGCCAGCATCAGGTCGGTGATCAAATCCTCCGCTTGGGGTTGCCTGGGCCAGCGCGGGGCCAGGGCTGTCAGAATTTTTGGTTGATGGGGGAGAAAATTTCTCCAGATGTCCTGATAGGTGGCCGGTTCCATTTGAAAGACCCCCATTGCCGGCCCTCCTCCGACTTGTCGGAGATACCGTCCCAAACCCGACTCCTGTGCCGCTGTGCCCAAGAGCAGCGCTTCCGCCGCTGGCGAGGCCATACCCACAAGTTGCAAGGCGGGTTGAATGACGTGTGCCCTGAATTGTCCAGCATGCATGCCCATGACAGGCGCTCCTTCAATAGTCGTGAATGGATGGGACGAATGGCGTTTGTGTACTAATACCATAACAAAATAATACAAATTATCATGTCGTGCCGTTTCATCAAATCCGTCTCTTGTTTGAGCTGTAAATAATCTCTTTATATTTATATTGCGCCCTTATAGTATAATAAAAATTATCATTATGATCAATTTTTTTGTGATAAAAATTGCCATTGCACAGGAAAAAAATATCATTGCAACTTTGTGAAGTTTATGTAACATGTTGGCTTGTCAGGAGAATTCATTCCAGATTCGCCTATGAGTCGTGAGTGGACCCGTGCCATTCTTGACTGATTCGTGAAATTTGGTTTGAATTCCACTTCAACACAATACGGAGATTTATTGATGCCAGAGCTATACTTTCAGGTCCGCGGCGAACGAGGGGTTCCCTTGGAAATCATGGTCCGCAAAACCGGAAAAAATCTTACCGCCACCTGCAGTTGCACTTCCGGAGTCGATGACATCTGCCAGCACCGGATCAACCTCCTTTCCGGTTCGGCCCGTGATGTGATCAGCAACAACACCGAGGATGTCAAAAAGGTGGTTTCCTGGATTGCCGGCACCGATGTCGGCAAGGCCTTGCAGGGCATGGTCGATGCGATCAAGTATCTTGAGAATGCCCAGGAAGATTTTGCCGACGCACGCAAACGATTGATCAGGGCTTTGAAAGATTGATCATCGTCATAGACCTATTCATAAAATATCGAGGATTTCATCCCAAATGGAAACTTATTTATGGTTGAAACTGTTCCTGATTCTGCTTCTGATCATCGGGAACGCCTACTTCGTCGGTTCCGAGGTGGCCATCACCGGTGCCAGACGCAGTAAAATTCGCCAGTTGGCGGAAAACGGCAACAAGGCGGCACAACGGGTTCAAGAACTCCATCAGGAGCCGGAACGGTTCTATTCGGTCACCCAGATCGGCATCACCATCGTCTCGTTGGCCTTGGGTGCCATCGGCATGGATACCCTGGCCCTGATCATGAATCCCTGGTTCGAGAACCTGTTCGGCATGTTCGGCTCAGGTGACGAGTTGATGAAGACCGCCCATCTGACCGCCTACATCATCGCCTTCATCATCATCTCCTTCCTGCATGTCGTGGGTGGTGAGCTGGCGCCCAAGATCCTTGCCTTTCACAAGGCCGAGGTGGTGGCCATGGCGGTCTCCTGGTCGGTGAATGCGCAGTATACGCTCTGGACGCCGGTGATCTGGGCCATGAAGCACGCCTCCAATTTCCTGTTGTGGACCTGGGGGCAGGGGGATCTGATCGGATCGCACGGCGAACACTTCACCATGACCCAGGACGAGATCCGCACCATCATCACCGCCAGCGAGGGTGCGGGGGTTCTGAAGCCCGAGGATACCCGGATGATCCACGGCATCATCGATATGGGCGAGCGTACCGTTCGCTCGGCCATGGTGCCGCGTACCGATATCCTGGCTTTCAGCAAAGAGACCACCTTGATGGATGCCTTGACCAAATTCCGCGATGTGCCGCATGCGCGTTATCTGGTCTACGAGAGCAATCTGGACAATATCCTCGGTTATGTGGCCATGAAGGAGTTGTTGAGCGTCATGGCTGAATCCAAGGAGTCGCAGATCGATCGCCCGATCGCCGAGTATGTGCATCCTTGCTACATCGTCCCCAACAGCAAGCGGTTGCGTGATTTGCTCAAAGAGTTCAAGGCCAACCGGCAACAATTGGCGGTGGTGATCGATGAGTACGGCGGAACCGAGGGGATCATCACCCTTGAGGATATTCTGGAAGAAATCGTCGGTGATTATGAGGATGAGTTCACCCAGGGCACCCGTCGGGTGAAGAAACTGGACAATGGTCAGTATGTCATCGATGCTTCGATGCGCATTTCTGATCTGCGTACGGTCCTGAACTACAACTTCCCGGAAGTGGACGAATACCGGACCATCGGTGGCCTGATCTATCATGAACTCGGCCATGTGCCGAGTGCCGAGGATGCCGTCAACCTGGACGATGTGAAAATTTCGGTCCTGGAAATGGACAATCACCGCATCACCAAGGTCAAGTTTGAACGCATCGTGACCACCGTCAAGTCGGAAGGCGATTCGAACGCCAACCTGGAAGCGGTTGCTCACAACGCGCACTGATTCATTGTTGCAAGACTCATCGATGCCCGGTGCTTTGTCGCCGGGCATTTTTGTCTCAACCCTCTGCGAAACCTCTGACGTATCTTTTGCTCCCATGTCCAGAACCCATAGCCTCCCGTTTTATCACACCCTGAAGAACTATCAGCTCGGCTGGATCAGGCACGATATCGTCGCCGGGCTCACGGCCTGCGTCGTGATGATCCCCTCGGTGATCGCCTATGCTGAATTGGTGCACATGCCGGCCATTTCGGGGATCTACGCCGCCTTGGCCGCCTCGATCGGTTATGCCCTGTTCGCCTCGTCGCGACATGTCATCGCCGGTCCGGATGCCGCCATCGGCCTGTTGGCCGGCACAGCCATCCTCCCACTGGCCGCAGGCGATCCATCCCGCATACCGGCCCTGGCCGCTCTGTTGGCCCTGTTGGCCGGCATCATCCTGGTATTTGCCGCCCATCTGCGCGTCGGCACCATCGCCGATTTTCTCTCGCGTCCGGTTTTGATCGGTTACCTGAATGGCGCTTCGCTGATCCTGGTTTCCACCCAACTGGGTAAGCTGTTTGCCATCAAGACCAGTGGTGAGGATTTTTTCCCGCTCGTGTGGCAGATCCTTGCCGAGTTGCAGCACACGCATGCGCCGACGCTGATCTTCGGTGTGACCACAATCCTCACCATGATCGTGATCGCTCGCAATGTGCCCTGGTTGCCCAGTGCCCTGGTGGTCTCGGTGATGGGCATTCTGGCTGCCCGCTATCTTGGATTGGCCGATATGGGGATCCTGCTGGTTGGACGGGTGCCGGATGGCGCACCCGCTCTTGCCATGCCGGTGATTCACTGGTCGGATGTCCCTGCGCTGGCTCCAGCCGCTGTGGCCATCGCCTTTCTGGCCTTCTCCGATGGTATTCTGCTGGCGCAGGTCTTCGCCGATAAGAATAAATATTCGATCAACCCGAATCAGGAGTTGAGCGCTTTGGGTATGGCCAATATCTCTGCCGGTCTGCTGCACGGCTTTCCGGTATCCGCCAGTCAGTCCAGGACTTCGATCGTCGACTCCGCAGGTGGCAAAACCCAGATGGCGCAACTGTTCGCCGCTGCGGGCCTGCTGCTCTTTCTGCTTTTTTTGACCGATCTTCTGGCTTTTCTGCCCAAAGTGACCCTGGGCGCGATCCTGATCGTCACCGGGCTTGGCATGCTGGAAATCGCCCCGTTGCAAGAACTCTATCGTCAGGACCGTTTCGAGTTTTCCATCTCCGTGGCCGTGACCGTGGGAATCCTGGTATCCGGGGTGGTTCCGGGGATCATTCTCGGGTTGCTGATCGCGCTCATCGGGCTGATCGTCGAGGTCTCCCGTCCGAGCGACGCGGTCTTGAAACGTCCTGGACCAGGACGCAAATACCGTGATTTCGGCAGCGATTCCATCCGGGGGGAGACGGTTGAGGGGTTGTTGGTCTACCGTCTTTACGCGCCCTTGATCTATGCCAATGCCCGTCATGTGACCAACCGGCTGCGTTATCTGCTCGACTCGACCCATCCACCCATCAAGTGGTTGATCATCGATGCCCAGGCGATCACGGACATGGATATCACCGCCGCCCAACGGTTCGCCGAGTTCCTGCGTGAGTGTCGTACACTGGGAGTGGAGGTCAAGATCGCCGATACCACCTTCCCATTCCGCCGACAACTCGAACGGATGGGGTTGAGCAAGCTTTTGGAACCGCATTATCTTTTTCCGACGGTCAAAAAGGCCGTTGTGGCTTATGAGGCCCTGTTATCCCCGGTGCAGGAACTGGAACTGCTCGTGCAGGAACCTGACTCCGGGCCATTCGCCATTTTGTTGCGGCGTGAAGGATCCAACCTGACGGTTACCTGCTCTTGTGGTCGGAACGACGACGATTCCACCTGCGATCATCGTCTGGCCGTGTTGCGTGGGAATTTCTCCGCGTTGAATCTGCTCAATGCCGGGGAGTACGAGATTGCCAACATTTCCCGGATGATCGCGGGATGATGCAGGAGGTGCAGAAGGATTATCAGCAGGCCAAGGATCAGATCATCAAGGCATTGAACGATTGATGCTGATCAGGGTTTTCTCAAATGGTCTCCGTCAACCTCATGGGCCTGCTCAGAGGAGATCCGGCATTTGACTTGCTCTAAACCGCAACCAGCTTGGAATGTGTGGTTTTTATTAGTGAAAAGAAAGAGAGGGTCTGGGAGATTCCTCTCCCAGGGTTTTGATTTTGCCTTTGATTTTAAAGAGCGCTCTTCATAAGAAGCATTTTTCGCGTCTTTTGCGAAAAATGCGCTGCGCGCGGCCTTCGCGGGAGTCGTTTTTTGTTTTTTGGAAACGACTCCCGCATCTTGCACGCAGCCTTGCAGAAAACTACTGGTGGAAAGTGGAAGTTCGTGACCTCCACGATTTTCCTGGTCTGCGAGGGTACTGGCCGCCTCAGCGATCGATTGGGTCACGGATCTCTGTTTCCGTCCACTACGCATCCCAAAATAGGTGTGGTTTAGGTTAACGTAAGACGCTGACACATTCCAAGCTGGGTGCGGTTTGGAATGGTGATTATCGAAAATGACGCAAGCACTCTTTCAGCCTTCCTTTTTTCCAGCGATCCCATGCTGACAGGTAAATTCCACTCAGGTATCCCCAGCTTAAGGACGATATGACCTTCAACGGGAGCACCGGACAGGTCAACATCGTGTGAGGTGCTGCCGATAACCAGGCAATCGCAAAGGATTGGATGCCATGCTGAAATGGATGCGTCATCCCGGCGGGATGGAGCGGCTTTTGACCAAGGCGCTGTTGGCGTTGACGGTCACGCTGTTGCCGGCGATATCGTTTGCCGACGTGATGACCTTCTGGCAGGCGGTCGACACTGCCCAAGCGCGCAATCCGCAGATCCAGCGTGCCGAGGCTTTGATGCGCGCTGCGCGTGAATCCAATCCCAAAAGTATGGCCAGATTGCTGCCACAGGTGAATGTGCGCGCCGTGGATGTGCTGCGCGAAGGAACCCACTACGCCAATCTCCGTACCGTCTCCCACTCTGACCCGCGCACCGTTGCCCTTTCCGTCGATCAACGGATTTTCAACGCCCCTTCGTGGATTGGCTATGCTCAGAGTGATCCGCATGTGGAAGCGGCCTATGCCGATCTGATGGCCATGCGTCAGGAGATCGCCCTCAGGGTGGCCACCGTGACCTCCAACTGGCTGGAAGCCAAGGGGGTGTATGATCTGGCGCGCCGCTATATCAAGATCACCCAGCATCACCTTGATGAGAACACCTTGCGTTTGAATGCCGGTGAATCGACCGAAACCGATGTGCAGCAGGCTGCTTCGCGTGCCCATCAGGCGCAGGCCAATTTGCGCGATGCCGTGAACACCCTGGAAAAGGAGACCGCCTTTTTTCGCGAGGTGGTCGGCGCCAATCCTGATCCCGATCTGGCGCTGCCCGAGTTGACATGGGAGGAGCCGAACGATCTGGAGGTGCACATCTGGAAATGGATCGAGGATCGTCCGGAGATCTGGGCTGCGCGCGCGCGTCTTCAGGAGAGTTCTTTTGGCGAGCAGATCGAACGCGCCGCTCATCTGCCGACCGTGGATTTCAATTACACCGCCAGTCATACCTGGGATGCTGAACTGGGTGGCTCCTCCGGGCGTTCCATCAAAGATGACGAGAATGCACACTCGGTCAGCCTGGTGATGAACATCCCGATTTTCAACGGCATGGAGACGGTCAGCCGCACCCGCGAGGCCAAGGCGATGAAGGAGGCGGCTATGAGCGAACTCGATCGTTTGCGCTCTTTGGCGCGGCGTGAGACAGAGGAGGCCCGTTTTGACCTCAAGAACAACAAGGCGGCCATCGCTTCGCTGGAGAGGGCCTTGTCATTCAGCGAGAAGGCGGCGGCTGGTCTGTTGGAGAGCTTTCATGCCGGCACCCGCACCATGACCGATGTGCTGGACTCCCAATTCGAGGTGCATACCTTGCGGACCAATCTGGTGCGTCATCGTTACCAGGCCCAGCTGGCTGTGGTACGCTTGTGGAAAGCGTTGGGACGCAACCTTCAATCGAGCACCCCCGCGCGGAATGGCACGCATGTCGAATCGGTGCGCGTTACCGAAAGCGGACGCGACACGATGATCCAGGCGGTGCACGAACAGATGTTGGCCGATCTGGGCGGAGGTTCTCTCAAGGAGAGCAACGAGGGCATGCGTCTGCTGTTCGAGGAGTTGGTCGCGGATCGCAGCGCGCCGGAAACGACCTTTGGCCAACAGGTGCGTCCTTTGGCCGAGTTGCACCAACCCATGAATGAACGGCGTGAGGAGAATCGCATCGGTGGGGTGCTCATGATCGCCAATCGTCCAGACAAGGCGCCGCCGGAGGCGTTTCCGCCCTTGGATGATCGCGGTCGTTACATGGTGCATGTCGGGACGTTCATCGAGGCTGCACCGCTTGGCGAACGGGTCGCGGCTTTGAAGGCGGCGGGCATACCCAGTTGGTCGGAGCGGGTGCTGGCCCCGGATCGTCGGGAAATGACCCGTTTGCTTGTCGGACCGTTCGACACCCATCGTCAGTTGCAGGCGGCGATGACCATCGTCAATCGTCGGATCGGCGGGTCGATCGGTTGGGTTCCGGTGATCGATCGGGGCCGGGAGAGCGATGAGCTGACGCGCGAATATTCGGAAGCGCTTGAAGAGTTGATTCGTTGAGCGACGGGCAGTGATGTGGGGGATATGGGTAGTTTTTATTAGTGAAAAAAAAGAGAGGGTCTAATGGTATGGTCCGCCCCGCTCCAAACGGCAGCAGTGTGCCACGGCATCGAAATGTGCCAAGATGGAGCTGATATCAACCATCAAATAAGGAGCGGAG
>JAMOBI010000205.1:0-1968 GCA_039908105.1 Magnetococcus sp. YQC-9 | reverse complement strand
GTCTGGGAGCGGTGGATGGATCGGGCGGTCTTGTCCGGGGCGTTGGAGGCTCCCGGCTACGCCCGTCGTCGCCGGGAATACCAGGCGGTGAAGTGGATTCCGCAGGGTTGGGCCTGGGTCGATCCGCAAAAGGAGTTCAATGCCGTGGTCATGGCCATCCGCGCCGGACTTCTCAGCCGGGACGAAGCGGTGGCCACTTATGGCTACGATGCCGAAGAGATTGATCGGGAGTGCGCCGCCGCCAATGCCCGCGCGGACAAACTGGGGCTGGCCCTCGATTCCGATCCGCGACGCCGCACCCGCACCGGGGCGGCGGTGCAAGAAAATGTTGCGTTCAACGGGGGACCAGGCTGATTTCCAGACGCATGCCTACAGCCTGCGCATATCGTTCCAAACTTCTGATGGAAGGACGAGAGCCACTTTCCAGACGCGCTACGGCAGATTGACTGGTTCCCATGAGATTGGCCAACTCCTGTTGACTCAAACCCGCGTTGGTACGTGCCTCCAGCAATTTTCTGGCAAGCCGGAATTCTGGATCGAGTGCCGCGTATTCTCTGGTGAACTCTGGATCAAGAGCCCATTTTTTCCGGCTTTCCTCGAAGGGAATGGTCATGGGGTTATCTCCTTCATTCGTTCCATGGCCAAGCTTATGGCCTGACCTGGAGTCTTTCGGGTTTTCTTGCGGAAAGCATGCAGAATGACGACTCGTCGTTCTCGTACCGTGACGTAGATGGCGCGAGCAATGCCCTCGTGTCCGCTAACCCGCATTTCCCACAGTTTGTCCTGTAGGTGCTTCACATAGGGTTCCCGAACCTGTTGCAGTCCAAAGTCCTCAATCAGGTCAATGATGCGGGTGAGTTTGGCGCGCATGTCTACCGGCCAGGAGTCGATCTCCTCTTGCACCAATGCATTCAGGTATTCAACGCGCCAGTTCATGAAGGCATTATCTCAAATTTGAGATCAATTCCGCAAGACCAAGTTTTCCATGGAGATCGATTTTGAACCATCTTCCCCATTTGGCGGCCCGCATCGTCGAGATGCCGCTGATGGTCACGCCAGCCCGTCTGGACACCATCATCTCGGTTATTGGCGGACGCATCGGTCTTGTTGATCCTGGTGCTGTTCTGCCCGAGGCTCCGGCCTCCAATGGCTCAAACGATCTGATCGTCACTCCCGGTGGCATCGCCATCGTGCCGATTCACGGCACTTTGGCCAAACGGGTCGGTGCGGTGGAGGCCGCATCCGGCCTGACCGGCTACGCATCCATAAAAGAGATGATCCTGGATGCCGCCACCGATCCGGCGGTTCGGGCCATCCTGCTCGATATCGACAGTCCGGGTGGGGAGGTTGGCGGGGTATTCGATCTGGCGGCCATGATCCGCGAGGCGCGGCAGGCCAAGCCGGTCTGGGCCTTGGCGGATGATGCCTTCTCGGCAGCCTATCTGCTGGCGTCCGCCGCCGAGCGCATCTACCTGCCGCAGACTGCCGGGGTCGGCTCGATTGGCGTCATCGCCGTCCATGTGGACGAGTCCGAGCGGGATGCCCAGGAGGGACGACGCTACACCACGGTCTTTGCCGGGGCGCGCAAGAACGATTTCTCCAGCCACGCGCCACTCTCCGACGATGGTCGCAACCGCCTGCAGGCCGAGGTGGAGCGGATTTACGGCCTGTTCGTCTCGACCGTGGCCGCCAATCGCAATCTGAGCGAAGAGGCGATCCGCGCCACCGAGGCGACCATCTGTTTCGGGAGCGATGCCATCGTGGCCGGTCTGGCCGACCGGGTGGGCACCCTGCGCGAGGCGCTGGCCGATCTGTCCGCCGTCATCAACCCGCCGCGTACTACCACACTTTCCACCCAGAAGGAGTTTCGCATGGAGACACCCATCATTCCTGCGGCGGGAGCCGTCACCCCGGACCCTGACGCAATCCGCGCCGAGGGGCGCCAGCAGTTCCAGGAGGAGGCCCAGG
>JAMOBI010000062.1:0-16142 GCA_039908105.1 Magnetococcus sp. YQC-9 | reverse complement strand
GTCACCGGTGTGCTGAAATTGCCTGATGGGGTGGAAATGGTGATGCCGGGCGACAACATCTCCATGGAAGTGGAGTTGATAGCGCCGATTGCCATGGAGAAGGGTTTGCGTTTCGCCATCCGCGAAGGCGGCAAGACCGTCGGCGCTGGCGTTGTCTCGGAAATTGTCAAGTAAGCGATTCCTTACTGGCGGAATGACCTCTGACCCTGTTGAAAGGGGAGGGGGAAACGCCTGGGATCTGGGAGAGTTAGATGCGTGATCTGATCAGCCTCTGTTGCGAAGTGTGCAAGCGGCGCAACTATACGACGGACAAGAACAAAAAGAACAAGCCTGAGAAAATGGCGCTCAAAAAGTTCTGTTCGGCATGCCGGAAGCATACGCTTCACAAGGAAGGAAAGATCAAGTAGTTTCGCGCAACGCACCGCATAAGCGGCGCGTACGCGGGCATGGTGGCCTTAGGATAGTAGCTCAAGTGGTAGAGCATCGGTCTCCAAAACCGGCGGTTGGGGGTTCGAGTCCCTCCTGTCCTGCCAGCATAAAACCTTTGAGTTGAGAACTTCTCGAAACGGTTCGTGCTGGTACATGAGGTCTCTTATAATTTGCCTTCCTCACCGTAAGATCACTCCATGATGAATGACTCCGGGCGGATTGCCCAATTCAGAACCTATCTGACAGAGGTGCGTGCCGAGGTCGGCAAGGTGGTCTGGCCCACCCGCAAGGATACGATGAATACCACCATCGTCGTTTTCGGCATGGTGGTGCTGGTTTCGCTCTTCTTGTGGATGGTGGATGCGATTCTGGCGCTCGTTGTGCGGCAGATCATCGGTTGAGATCCAATCAAGCGCGCGGGTGTCGTCATAAAGGAAAACCATGGCCAAACAGTGGTATGTGATACACGCCTACTCGGGGTTTGAGAAGAAGGTCAAGAGCACCCTGGAGGAACGGGTTCGCCTGACCGGCTCCACCGAACTGTTCGAGGAGATCCTGGTTCCCTCCGAAGAGGTTGTGGAACTTCGCGGTGGCCATAAGGTGACATCCGAGCGGAAGTTCTTCCCTGGTTATGTCCTGGTCAAGATGGAGTTGAACGACGAGACTTGGCACCTGGTCAATTCGATTCCCAAAGTGACCGGATTTCTCGGTGGTGGCGGACGTCCGCAACCGTTGTCGCAGCGCGAAGTGGAAAAGATTCTCCATCAGGTCGAGGTGGGTATGGAGAAGCCCAAGCCCAAGGTGACCTTTGCCGTGGGCGAAAGCGTGCGTGTGACCGATGGACCGTTTGTCTCCTTCAATGGTGTGGTGGAGGCGGTGGACGAAGACAAAACCCGGTTGAAGGTCTCGGTGAGCATCTTCGGGCGCGCCACGCCAGTGGAGTTGGATTTTGTTCAGGTTGAAAAACTCTAGTTTTCCAGTTTTCAAGATGGTTATTTAAGATCAAGGATCTGCCAACATGGCCAAAAAAATCACAGCGTATGTCCGGTTGCAATGTCCGGCTGGGGCTGCCAAGCCGAGCCCGCCCGTGGGTCCGGCCCTGGGTCAGCACGGCCTGAACATCATGGAGTTCTGCAAGACCTTCAATGCCCGTACCCAGACCTTGGAGCCGCTTGCGCCGACTCCGGTGCTGATCACGGTTTACGCGGATCGAACCTTCACCTTTGAGATCAAGACCGCACCGGCCACCTATCTGTTGCGCAAGGCCTCGGGTGTGGCCAAGGGCGCGGTGAAGCCGGGCAAGGGTGGCCCGATTGGCAAGGTGACCTGGGATCAGGTTGCGCAGATCGCTGAGACCAAAATGGTGGACCTCAATGCCAAGGATCTGGATGGCGCCAAGCGGATCATTGCGGGTTCGGCCCGGTCCATGGGCCTGGAAGTGGTTTAACAGCCTATTGAAAAGCGTTGCAAGGAGAGCTGGCCGCTAGGCGCGTGGGAGTGAGCGACGAGACCTGTCGATCTGGATGGGCGCGGAGCGAAGGTCCAACAACGCCGCAGATGGCTCCCGCAGCAGATTTTCATCAGGCTGGCAAGAACGACGGTTATTGGTAAATTGCGAGGAGCGAGTCATGGCAAAGCGCGGCAAACGGATCAAGGCTCTTTGGGAAGGTCTCGACCGTACCACCCAGTTCGGTCTGGACGAGGCGGTTCGTCTGATCAAAGAGAAAAGCAACGCCAAGTTCGACGAAACCGTCGAGATCGCGGTCAATCTGGGTGTGGATCCCCGGCATGCCGATCAGATGGTGCGCGGCACGGTGGAGTTGCCGCATGGCACGGGTAAAACGGTGCGGATCCTGGCCTTTGCCAAGGGCGACAAGGCGCAGGAGGCGCTGGCTGCCGGAGCCGATTTCGTGGGTGCGGACGAGTTGGTCGAGAAGATCCAGGGCGGCTGGCTGGATTTCGATCGCGTGGTTGCTTGTCCGGATGTGATGGGTATCGTCGGACGGTTGGGCCGCGTGCTCGGTCCGCGTGGCTTGATGCCCAACCCGAAACTGGGTACGGTCACCTTTGACATGGCCGGCATCATCAAGTCGATCAAGGCTGGTCAGGTGGCATTCCGGGTTGAGAAGGCGGGTATCATCCATGCCGGTGTCGGCAAGGTCTCCTTTGAGCCGGAGAAGATCAGCGACAACTGTCGCGCGCTGTTGTCGCAGCTGAAGAAGCAGCGTCCGGCGGTGGTCAAGGGAACCTATGTGAAAAAGGTGACCGTCTCCTCGACCATGGGGCCTGGTGTACGGGTGGATGTTCACTCGGTATGATGGTCACACCCGCGCTGAGGAGTGATGCGGCACGGGTTTTGAAAATCGTCCAAGACAGCGGGTGAGGCGGGATGAACGCGCCTCTTAATGGAATCACTTTCGGCCCGCCGAGACCAATCATGCGGAATTTCCTCTGGTTGGGGACGTTTTTATCGGTTCGTGGAACGATAACTGGCGATCCCGGATCCCAAGACGGGAAACTGAAGGATCGCGCCAACTCAGCCAGAAAGGAGCACAATCGGTGAACCAAACCGAAAAATCAGAGATCATCCAGGAAGTCCAGGAGAGCATGGCCCGTTCACAACTGGCCATCGCGACTCACTACCGTGGGCTGACCGTGGCGCAGATGACCCGTTTGCGGCGTGAAATCCGCAATGCCGGTGCTGAGCTGCGGGTGGTCAAGAACACCTTGACCAAGCGGGCGATCCAGGGATCCCAGTTCCAGCCGTTGGAGCAGGTTTTGACCGGACCGACGGTATTGGCCTTTTCCAAGGATCCTGTGGCCCCGGCCAAGGTTCTCACAGAGTTTGCCAAGAAACATCCCTTGCTGGTCATTCAGGGCGGCGTCCTGAATGGCAACTTCATCTCACCCGCTGACATCGTGGAGCTTTCCAAGCTGCCGTCGCGCGAGATGCTGTTGGCTCGCCTGCTCGGCACCATGATGAATCCGGTGCAGGGGATCGTCGGGGTTCTGGCCGCCGTGCCCGCCGGTTTCGTGCGTGTGCTCGACCGGATCCGCGAAGAGAAGGAAAAGCCAGCGGCTTGATGGGTTCTTTGGCCTGGACCCCGGGTGGGGGACCGGGCTTGTCATTCACGAAATTCGCGCAAGGCGCGATCGATTTACTGGAGAAATATCATGGCTCTGTCGCAACAAGAACTCATTTCCGCCATCGAATCCATGACCGTTTTGGAGCTCGCCGAGCTGGTCAAGGCTTTGGAAGCCCGCTTCGGCGTGTCCGCTGCTGCCCCGGTGGCGGTTGCCGCTGCTGCCCCGGCTGAGGCCGCTGCCCCGGTGGAAGAGCAGACCGAGTTCACCGTCATCCTGACCGATGTGCCGGCTGACAAGAAGATTCACGTCATCAAGGCGGTGCGTGCCATCACCAGCCTGGGCCTGAAAGAGGCCAAGGATCTGGTCGAGGGTGCGCCCAAGCCGGTCAAGGAAGCTGTTTCCAAGGCCGATGCCGAAAAGTTCAAGAAAGAGTTGGAAGAGTCCGGCGCCAAGGTCGAGATCAAGTAATTGCAGTCTGGTCAGGTACCCGCCCGCGATCCGAGCCAATAGTGTTCGGATTGCGCGGCGGGACTTGGCGTTTGTGGAGTGTAACGATTCAGGACCCTGCTGTGACGGTTGGGGAGGGGCCAGGGCATCATAGCCCTCGGTGCTTTCGTAGCAGAGCGGTGCTGAATGGTTAATCCGTGGCAAACGGATCGTCGTGCCTCGATTGTCGAGTGCATCGCACACGTAATGTTCCCAAACAGGTCGTTCCAGGAGTTCCGATGGCTCTGTCGTTCACTGAAAAGAAAAGGCTGCGCAAGAACTTCGGCCGCATCCCGACCATCATCGACATTCCCAACCTGATCGCGATCCAGACCCTGTCCTTTCAACGCTTCCTCCAGGAGGATGTTGAGCCGGACAAGCGCCGTGAAATGGGATTGCACGGGGTGTTTCTGTCGGTCTTCCCCATTCAGGACTATTCCAACACCTTAAGTCTCGAGTATGTCCGTTACCAGCTGGGCGAGCCCAAGTACGAGGTGGATGAGTGCCTGCAGCGCGGCATGACCTTCTCGGCTCCGCTCAAGGTGTCGTTCCGACTGGTGATCTGGGAAGAGAACGAGGATGCCGGCACCCGTTCGGTGCGCGAAATCAAGGAGCAGGAGGTCTATCTCGGCGAAATGCCGTTGATGACCGCCACCGGAACTTTCATTGTCAACGGCACGGAGCGGGTCATCGTCTCGCAGATGCACCGTTCGCCGGGCGTTTTCTTCGATCACGACAAGGGCAAATCTCACTCCAGCGGCAAGCTGCTCTTCTCCGCACGGGTGATTCCTTATCGCGGTTCGTGGCTCGACTTCGAGTTCGACCCCAAGGATATCGTCTTTGCGCGTATCGACCGTCGGCGCAAGCTGCCGGTGACCACCCTGTTGCGCGCCATGGGTATGTCGAGCGAAGAGATCTTGAATCGCTTCTACGACTCCGAGCGGTATCGCAAGCAGGGGGTGGTCTGGGAGAAGAAGCTTGATTTCGACCGGTTGATGGGCAGTCGATTCAATTACGCCATCATTGATCCCGAAAACGGCGAAGAGCTGGTCAGCGCCAAGCGCAAGATCACTGCACGCGCGGTCAAGAAGATCCAGCAGCTGGGAATGGAGTGGCTGCCGGTTCCAGCAGAGGATCTGATCGGTCGTTTCATCTCCCACGACATGCACAATGCCGAGGGCGATCTGATCGCCGAGGCGGGTGCCGAGGTGACCGAGGATCTTTTGTCGCGGTGTGAGGAGGCGGGGATCAAGGAGGTCGAGACCCTCTTCATCGACTATACGACTGTGGGGCCCTATCTGCGCAACACCATGTCGCTGGACAAGAATCAGACCACCGACGATTCACTGATCGACATCTACCGCATGATGCGCCCGGGTGAGCCGCCCACGCTGGATGCGGCCACCAATCTGTTCAACAACCTCTTCTTCAATGACGAGCGCTATGATCTCTCCGCCGTGGGTCGGATGAAGATGAACAAGCGGCTCGATCTGGAGTGCGATCTGGATGTGCGCGTGCTGCGCAAGGAGGACATCATTGGTGTCCTCTCCATCCTGTTGAAACTCAAGGATGGACATGGCAAGGTGGACGACATCGACCATCTGGGCAACCGGCGTGTCCGTTCCGTGGGTGAGTTGTTGGAGAATCAGGTGCGTATCGGTCTGGTGCGCATGGAACGTGCCATTCGCGAGCGCATGTCCGCAGCGGACTCCGACTCGCTGATGCCGCACGATATTCTCAACTCCAAGCCGTTCTCAGCTGTGATCCGTGAGTTCTTCGGCTCCAGCCAGCTCTCGCAGTTCATGGATCAGACCAATCCGCTCTCCGAGATCACCCACAAGCGGCGTCTCTCGGCATTGGGTCCGGGTGGCATGACCCGCGAGCGTGCTGGCTTCGAGGTGCGCGACGTGCATCCGACCCATTATGGTCGCATCTGCCCGATCGAGACCCCGGAAGGTCCAAACATCGGTCTGATCAACTCGCTATCCACCTATGCGCGCATCAACGAATTCGGCTTTATCGAGAGCCCCTATCGGCGCGTGGAGTCCGGGCAGGTGACCGATGAGGTCGATTATCTGTCGGCCATCGAGGAGGAGAACTTCGTCATCGCTCAGGCGAATGCCGCCCTGGATCGTCAGGGCCGTCTGACCGGTGAGTTGATCCAGTGCCGTCACAAGCTCGAATTCACGGTGGGTGAGCCAGCCCGCATTGAGTACATGGACGTTTCCCCCAAACAGATCGTCTCGGTTGCGGCAGCGTTGATCCCCTTTTTGGAAAACGACGACGCCAACCGCGCGCTGATGGGCTCGAACATGCAGCGTCAGGCGGTGCCGCTGATCAAGACCGATGCCCCGTTGGTGGGTACCGGCATGGAAGGGGTGGTGGCGCGTGACTCGGGTGTGGCGATCGTTGCCAAGCGGACCGGGATCGTCGACGAGGTCGAGGCTGGACGGATCATCATCAAGGCCGATGATGAGCCGGGTGCCACGGAGCCGGGCGTTGACATTTACAACCTCATCAAGTTCTCCCGTTCCAATCAGAACACCTGCATCAATCAATCGCCGCTGGTCAAGGCCGGCGAGCGGGTGAACAAGGGGGACATCATCGCCGACGGCCCAAGCACCCAGTGGGGCGAGCTGGCGTTGGGGCGCAATGTGCTGGTCGCCTTCATGCCCTGGAACGGTTACAACTTCGAGGACTCGATCCTCATCTCCGAACGTCTGGTGCGCGACGATGTCTTCACCTCGATTCACATCGAGGAGTTCGAGGTCATGGCGCGCGATACCAAACTCGGACCTGAGGAGATCACCCGCGACATGCCGAATGTCGGCGAGGATGCGCTGCGCAATCTCGACGAGTCGGGGATCATCTACGTGGGTGCCGAGGTCAAGGCCGGGGATATCCTGGTCGGCAAGGTGACGCCCAAGGGCGAGACCCAGCTGACCCCGGAAGAGAAACTGCTGCGTGCGATTTTTGGTGAAAAGGCTTCGGATGTGCGCGATACCTCACTGCGTTTGCCGCCGGGTGTGGCGGGTACGGTGGTGGATGTGCGTGTTTTCTCGCGCCGCGGTTTGGAGAAGGATGATCGCGCCAAGCTGATCGACAAGGATGAGATCGAGCGGTTGCGCAAGGACATGGCTGCCGAGCGGCGCATCATCGAGTTGGATGCCGACGCGCGTATTCGTGCGTTGATGAACGGCAAGACCGCACGTGGTGGGGCGGGTCTGCCGCCGGGCACGGTGATCACCGATGAGCTGTTGAGCCAGTTGGGGACGCGGCGTTGGGACTCGATCGTGCTGGACGACGACCAGATCACCCAGCAGATCGAAGGGATCCGCGAGCAGATCGAAAAGGCTGCCGCCCGTTTGAAAAAGCGGTTCGACAGCAAGGTCGAGAAGCTGGAGCGTGGTGACGATTTGCCACCCGGCGGCCTGAAAATGGTCAAAGTCTACATCGCGGTCAAGCGCAAGCTGCAACCCGGTGACAAGATGGCGGGCCGTCACGGGAACAAGGGTGTGATCTCCAAGATCAACCCGGTCGAAGACATGCCGCATCTTGAAAATGGCACGGTGGTTGACATCGTGCTCAATCCCCTGGGTGTCCCTTCGCGTATGAATGTGGGACAGATCTTGGAGACCCATCTCGGCTGGGCGGCCAAGGGTTTGGGCGTGCGCATCGGCGAGGCGCTCGATGCCTACCGCGCCCAGGAGGAGAAGGATCTCGAGCAGGTGCGCGAGGTGCTCTCCATCATCTTCACCAATCCGCGTCAGTCGCGCGCCGTCAAGGCCCTGACCGACGAGGAGGTGTTGACCTTGTGCGACAATCTGCGCGATGGCGTGCCGATCGCCACCCCGGTCTTTGATGGCGCGACCGAGAAGGATATCGTTGAGTTGTTGGAGAAGGCAAATCTGCCCAAGTCCGGACAGCATCGGCTGATCGACGGGCGCACCGGCGAACCGTTCGACCGTCCGGTGACCGTGGGGTACATCTACATTCTCAAACTGCACCATCTGGTGGACGACAAGATCCATGCCCGCTCCATCGGTCCCTATTCGCTGGTCACCCAGCAACCGCTCGGTGGCAAGGCGCAGTTCGGTGGACAGCGTTTCGGTGAGATGGAGGTGTGGGCGCTGGAGGCGTATGGCGCCTCTTACACCTTGCAGGAGATGCTCACCGTCAAATCAGACGATGTAGCAGGTCGTACCAAGATCTACGAGTCGATTGTCAAGGGGGATGACTCCTTCGATGCGGGCATTCCGGAGTCGTTCAACGTGTTGATCAAGGAGTTGCAATCCTTGGCGTTGGATGTTGAATTGAAGACAACGGAAGCATAACCCTGAATTGAGTCGGGCCATGGATGCATGGGGCTTTGGGACCGGGGGTCGCAAAGCCCCTGTGATCGCCGAAATCCTGACTGTCTGCTGTAACTCATTGATTCCCAATCCGGATTCAACCGTCCCGGTAACACCGGGACGATGGCTTTTCGAGTGGAGCGAGAGGACGTGAAACCAAATCTCTTCAAGTTGTTCTCCCGGCCAACCCTGGGGCAGAATTTCAACGGCATCCGCATTTCTCTGGCTTCGCCCGAGAAGATCCGGTCCTGGTCCTTTGGCGAGGTCAAAAAGCCTGAAACCATCAACTACCGCACTTTCAAGCCAGAGCGCGACGGACTGTTCTGCGCCAAGATTTTCGGTCCGACGAAAGATTACGAGTGTTTGTGCGGCAAGTACAAGCGCTTGAAGCATCGCGGCGTGGTGTGCGAGAAGTGCGGCGTGGAGGTGATCCAGTCCAAGGTGCGGCGCGAACGGATGGGCCACATCGAACTGGCTGCACCGGTGGCGCACATCTGGTTCTTGAAGTCCCTGCCGAGCCGTATCGGTCTGCTGCTCGACATGACCTTGAAGGATCTGGAGCGGGTGCTCTACTTCGAGAACTTCGTGGTGCTCGATGGCGGCATGACCCCTTTGACCAAGGGGGAACTGTTGACCGAGGAGCGCTATCACCAGCTTTTGGATGAGTACGGCGAGGATTTCACCGCCGGCATCGGCGCTGAGGCGATTCGTGACCTTCTGGCCGGGATGAAAATACCGCAGGATATCGAAACCCTGCGCGAGGAGATGGCGGCCACCAATTCGGATGCGCGCCGCAAGCGGATCATCAAGCGGCTGCACACCTTGGAGTCGTTCCAGGAGTCGGGCAACCGTCCGGAGTGGATGATTCTCGAGGTGCTGCCGGTGATCCCGCCGGAGCTGCGCCCGCTGGTGCCGCTCGATGGCGGACGGTTCGCCACCTCGGATCTGAACGACCTCTACCGGCGCGTCATCAACCGCAACAACCGATTGAAACGGCTCTTCGAGCTGCGTGCCCCGGACATCATCATCCGCAACGAAAAGCGCATGCTCCAGGAGTCGGTGGATGCGCTGTTCGACAATGGTCGGCGTGGCCGGGTGATTACCGGCACCAACAAGCGTCCGTTGAAATCGCTTTCCGAGATGCTCAAGGGCAAACAGGGCCGCTTCCGTTTGAACCTTTTGGGCAAGCGCGTCGACTACTCGGGCCGTTCGGTGATCGTCGTGGGTCCGGATTTGAAACTGCACGAGTGCGGCCTGCCCAAGAAAATGGCGCTTGAACTCTTCAAGCCGTTCATTTACAACCGACTTGAAGAAAAGGGACTCTCCACCACCATCAAGGCAGCCAAGCGCATGGTGGAAAAGGAGAAGAGCGAGGTCTGGGACATTCTGGAGGAGGTGATCCGCGAGCATCCGGTGATGCTCAACCGTGCGCCGACCCTGCACCGTCTGGGTATTCAGGCCTTCGAGCCCAAGCTGATCGAAGGCAAGGCGATCCAGCTCCACCCGCTGGTCTGCACCGCCTTCAACGCCGACTTCGACGGCGACCAGATGGCCGTGCATGTGCCGTTGTCGGTCGAGGCGCAAATCGAGGCGCGCGTGCTGATGATGTCGACCAACAACATCCTCTCGCCCGCCAACGGCAAGCCGATCATCGTGCCCACCCAGGATATCATCCTCGGTCTCTATTACATGACCTCCGAGCGTCTCGGGGTCGCGGGCGAGGATATGATCTTCTCCTCACCCGCTGAGGTGCGCCAGGCGTATGATTCCGGCATTGCCGGACTGCATGCGCGCATCTTCTGCCGCATGAACGGGCTGCGCATCCAGACCACGGTCGGTCGGGTGCTCTTGACCGAGATCCTGCCGGATGTGGTGCCGTTCGAGCGCATCAACCGGTTGCTCACCAAGAAGGAGGTGGCCAACCTCATCGATCTGGTCTACCGCAACTGCGGGGCCAAGGAGACCGTGGTCTTCTCGGATCGGCTGATGGGCATGGGCTTCTCGTTCGCGGCGCGTGCCGGGATCTCCTTTGGCAAGGATGATCTGGTGATTCCGCAGGCCAAGAAGAAACTGGTGCGTGAGTCGCAAGCCAAGGTGCAGGAGATCGAACGGCAGTACTCGGACGGTCTGATCACCGAGGGCGAGAAGTACAACAAGGTGGTCGACATCTGGTCGCAGTGCACCGAGCGGGTTGCCGAGGCGATGATGAAGGCGATCTCTTCGGAAGAGGTGATCGACAGCAAGGGATTAAGACAGGAGCAGCTCTCCTTTAACTCCATCTTCATGATGGCCAACTCCGGAGCGCGCGGTTCGGCGGCTCAGATGCGTCAGCTGGCCGGCATGCGCGGTTTGATGGCCAAGCCGTCGGGCGAGATCATCGAGGCGCCGATTACCGCCAACTTCCGCGAGGGGTTGACGGTGTTGCAGTACTTCATCTCCACCCATGGCGCGCGCAAGGGTCTGGCCGACACCGCCTTGAAGACCGCCAACTCCGGTTATCTCACCCGTCGTCTGGTGGATGTGGCGCAGGATTGCATCGTGCGCGAATTCGACTGCAAAGCCGAGGAGGGGTTGACCGCTGCGGCGCTTTTGGAAGGCAACGACGTGGTGGAATCGCTCGGCGATCGGATTCTCGGGCGTACCCCGGTCTATGATGTCTATGATCCGGTGACCGACGAGTTGCTGGTCAAGGCGGGTCAGATCATGGACGAGGGGGATGTGGATCGGATCGAGAACTCCAACGTCGAGTCGGTGCTGATCCGTTCGCCTTTGACCTGCGCCACGGAGCGCGGGGTGTGCGTCTTGTGTTATGGACGCGATCTGGCGCGCGGCGTGCCGGTGACCGAGGGCGAGGCGGTCGGTGTGATCGCGGCGCAGAGTATCGGCGAGCCAGGCACGCAGCTGACCATGCGCACCTTCCACATCGGTGGAACGGCGTCGCGTGCGGTGGAGCGCTCCTCCATCGAGACGGTCAATGGCGGTGTGGTACGCTATCACAATGTGTCGACCGTGACCGATCGCAATGGCCATTTCGTGGTGTTGTCGCGCAACAGCGAGGTGACGGTCCATGATGCCCGCTCTCCGGATGAGAGCGGCAAGATGGAGCGTGGGTTTGTCGGGCGCGAACGTGAACGCTATCGGGTGCCTTACGGCGCACGTTTGGCGGTGGCCAATGGTGGATCGGTGGAGAAGGGTGGGGTGCTGGCCGAGTGGGATCCCTTTGCCACACCGATCATTACCGAATTCAACGGGTTGATTAAATATGGTGATCTCCAGGAAGGAACCACGCTGCGCGAGGTGACGGACGATACCACCGGTTTGAGCTTCCGCGAGGTGACCGACTGGAAGGGACAGGGACGGCGTGTGGACATGCGTCCGCGTTTGACCCTGAAGGATCCGGCAACTGGCGAAACGCTGATTTCGCCGACTGGCGCAGCGGTGAGTTACTATCTGCCGGTTGGTTCGGTGATCGTGGCCCAGGAAGGGGATGGGGTGCAGGCGGGCGATATCATCGCCAAGATTCCGCGCCAGAGCTCCAAGACCCGCGACATCACCGGTGGTCTGCCGCGCGTGGTGGAGCTGTTCGAGGCGCGGCGTCCCAAGGAGTTTGCCATCATCTCCGAGAACGAGGGCATGGTCTCGTTCGGCAAGGATTTGAAGGGCAAGCGGCGGGTGATCGTGACCCCCGAGGATGGTGTGGATCCGCGCGAGTATCTGTTGCTCAAGGGCAAGCAGCTGGCGGTCAACGAAGGGGATTGGATCCGTCGGGGTGAACCGCTGATCGAGGGGTCGCTGGTTCCCCAAGATATCCTGAAGGTGTTGGGACTGGAGGCGTTGTGCCGCTTCATGGTCAACGAGATCCAGGAGGTTTATCGTCTCCAGGGCGTGCGCATCAACGACAAGCACATCGAGGTGATCGTGCGTCAGATGTTGCAGAAGGTGACGGTGCTCGATCCGGGCGACACGACGATGGTGGCCGGCGAGCAGGTGGAACGCAGCGAACTGATGCGCATGAACGAGAAAACGCGAGCACGGGCTGGACGCGAGGCGACGAGCGCGCCGCTGTTGTTGGGGATCACCAAGGCGTCGTTGTCCACGCCGTCGTTCATTTCGGCGGCCTCGTTCCAGGAGACCACGCGCGTGCTGACCGAGGCGACCATTTCGGGCAAGGCGGATACCTTGACTGGTTTGAAAGAAAATGTCATAGTGGGGAGATTGATTCCTGCCGGGACCGGTCACGCCAAGGAGCTGTTTCACCAAAAAGTGCGCCAGGCTGTTTCTTGAGTTTCGTTAGGTATTTATGGAAAAAAACAGAGTTTGAATACATTTTTCTGAATAAAAAATGTTGACAACCACTCTGTACAGGGTTAGGATGATGGGCTTTCAAGATTCGGCAAATCAGAACGGCGGGATTCAACCCGCCGTTCTGATCACCGCAAGAGTGAAATATAAGTCTGCAGGTTAGGTCTAAGTTTTTACAAAGAAATGGTGAAAAAAGACTTTACCGGCGGAGTGAATGTTGTTACACTATCGGGTTAATGGTTTGGGGTGAGATTCGGATGCCAACCGTAAATCAACTTGTGCGTTTTGGACGCAAGACGGTCAAGAAAAAGACCAACGTCCCGGCCATGCAGGCCTGCCCGCAAAAGCGCGGCGTCTGCACGCGTGTTTACACGACGACGCCGAAGAAACCGAACTCCGCGCTCCGCAAGGTGGCGCGCGTGCGTCTGACCAATGGCCATGAAGTCACCGTCTATATCCCTGGTGAGAGCCATAATCTTCAGGAACACTCGGTGGTATTGGTGCGCGGTGGCCGCGTGAAGGATCTTCCCGGCGTGCGTTATCACATCATCCGTGGTACGCTGGATACCCAAGGGGTCAAGAATCGTAAGCAGGGACGCTCTCTGTACGGGGCTAAGCGTCCCAAGTAATGGACTGCACCCTTTGTTTGAATCATCTGGGTGTCATCTTGCGAAGCCAGGCGGAATTGACCAGATTTCGTAGTGGACCCAGGAAAAAAATCACACTGTTTGCAGGAGCGGAATGAATGTCGAGACGGCGTGACGTTCAACAACGGGACACGATTGGTGATCCTGTCTATGGTGATCAACTGGTTGCCAAATTCATGAACTGCCTCATGCGGGACGGCAAAAAATCCCTTTCCGAGCGGTTGTTCTACGGTGCTTTGGAGATCGTGGGCGAGAAGACCAAGGAAGATCCGATCAAGATCTTCAAGGATGCCATCGACAACACCCGTCCGACGGTTGAGGTACGTTCCCGGCGCGTGGGTGGTGCCACCTATCAGGTGCCGGTTGAAGTGCGTCCAAGCCGTCGTCAGACCCTGGCGATCCGCTGGATCGTGAAATATGCCCGGGATCGTGGCGAAAAGACCATGCGGGAGCGTCTGGCGGCTGAGTTGATGGATGCGGCCAACAATCGCGGTTCCACGGTCAAGAAGAAAGACGATACCCATCGCATGGCCGAGGCCAACAAGGTCTTTGCCCATTATCGCTGGTAAGGGTTGGTGGTTCGGGAGCGGTCGGCTCCCGAATGTTTTGTGTACAGGGGATGTGACGTGTCTAGGGAAATACCACTGTCTCGCGTGCGCAATATCGGCATCATGGCACACATTGATGCGGGTAAGACCACCGTGACTGAGCGGATTCTGTATTACACCGGTCGTTCGCACAAGCTGGGCGAGGTGCATGAGGGAACCGCGACCATGGACTGGATGGAGCAGGAGCAGGAGCGTGGCATCACGATCACCTCTGCTGCGACCACCTGTTTCTGGACCGATCATCGCATCAATATTATCGATACCCCTGGACATGTGGACTTTACCATTGAGGTGGAGCGCTCACTGCGTGTGCTTGATGGGGCGGTAGCGGTCTTCTGCTCGGTGGGTGGCGTTCAGCCGCAGTCCGAGACCGTATGGCGTCAGGCAGATCGTTATGGCGTGCCGCGTATCGCCTTTGTCAACAAGATGGATCGCATGGGTGCTGATTTTTACCGTGTGGTCACGATGATCAAGGATCGGCTGAAGGCCAAGGCCATACCTTTGCAGTTGCCGATCGGCAGTGAAGAGAATTTCCGCGGCATGGTTGACCTGCTCTCCCGCAAGGCGTTCATCTTCGACGATGAGTCGCTGGGTGCCCGCTTCGAGGTTCAGGAAGTGCCGGCGACCATGCTGGATACGGTGAACGAGTATCGCGAAAAGCTGGTTGAGACCGCCCTGGAAGAGGATGACGAACTGATGGAGCGTTACCTCGAGGGTGAGACCATCACCGAGGCCGAGATACGTTCCTGCATTCGCAAGGGTGTGCTGCGCAGCTCCTTCATTCCGGTGATGTGCGGATCAGCCTTCAAGAATAAGGGTGTGCAGTCGTTGTTGGATGCGGTCGTCGCCTACTTCCCCTCGCCGGAGGATGTGCCGGATGTGCAGGGTGTCAAGTCGGTCGATGATCTTACTCCCGACTCGCGTGAAGCCAAGGATACGGCGCCGTTCTCGGCGTTGGCCTTCAAGATCATGTCCGATCCGTTTGTCGGCAGCCTGACCTTCTTCCGCGTCTATTCGGGCGTGTTGACCGCCGGATCCTATATTTTGAATCCGGGCAAGGACAAGAAGGAGCGCATTGGCCGCATCATGTTGATGCACGCCAATAAGCGCGAGGATGTCAAAGAGGTGCGGACCGGTGATATTGCCGCAGCTGTGGGCTTGAAAATGACCACAACCGGTGATACACTGTGCGACCCTGCCAAACCGATTGTTTTGGAGAAGATGACCTTCCCGGAACCGGTGATCTCGATTGCCATCGAGCCCAAGACCAAGGCTGACCAGGAGAAGATGAGCCTGGCGCTGGGACGGCTGGCGCAGGAGGATCCGTCGTTCCGCGTCTCGATTGATCATGAGACCAACCAGACGATCATCTCCGGCATGGGCGAGTTGCATCTGGAGATCCTGGTGGATCGCATGATGCGTGAGTTCAAGGTCGAGGCCAACGTCGGCAAGCCGCAGGTGGCCTATCGCGAGACGATCACCAAGACGGTCGAGTCGGAAGGCAAGTTCGTTCGGCAGTCGGGTGGACGCGGACAGTTTGGCCATGTGTGGCTGCGTATTGAGCCGCGTGAGCCGGGTGCTGGCTTCAACTTCGTTGATGAGATCAAGGGCGGTATTGTACCGCGTGAATACATCTCCGCAGTGGCCAAAGGTGCTGAAGAGGCGTTGGCAAACGGTGTCATGGCTGGTTATCCAATGGTTGATATCCAGGTGGCGCTTTACGACGGCTCCTACCACGATGTTGACTCTTCGGAAATGGCCTTCAAGATCGCGGCCTCCATGTCTCTCAAGGCCGGTTGTGCCAAAGCGTCGCCGGTGATTTTGGAGCCGATCATGGAAGTCGAAGTCGAGGTCTCCGAGAACTTCATGGGGGATGTGATCGGCGATCTGAACTCCCGTCGTGGCACGATTTACGGAATGGATTCAGTGGCTGGCAATCAGCTGGTTAAGGCGATGGCCCCGCTGGCAAACATGTTTGGTTACGCGACGGACCTGCGGTCCATGACCCAGGGTCGGGCGACGTTCACAATGCAGTTTCATCACTACGAACCGGTGCCGAAGAATGTCGCCGAAGAGATCGTGGCGAAGGTCAAGGGCTAAGAGGAACGAGAAATGGCCAAGGCGAAATTCAATCGAAACAAACCGCACGTCAACATCGGCACCATCGGTCATGTGGACCATGGCAAGACCACGCTGACGGCAGCGATCACCAAGCATCTGGCGACCAAGGG
>JAMOBI010000061.1:0-28270 GCA_039908105.1 Magnetococcus sp. YQC-9 | reverse complement strand
TCGTTGAGCGCATTCACCGTGATGTCGATCGTGCTGCTGGCGGTCAAGGGCCCGCCGCTGCCCGAATTCCCTTCATCGCTCGTTTCGATCGTCAGCGTGTCCGCGCCGTTGTAATCCGCCGTCGGCGCGTAAACCAGACCATCCAGCGCGGCATTCACCTGGGCTGCCGTGCCCGCGATCATCACGCTCGCCGTGCCATTGGCCGTCACGCTCGCCCCACCACCGAGCGTGGCACTCAACGTGCCGTGCGAAACGCTCACCACGGTCGACAGATGATCCACTGCCCCAGCCTCACCGGTATCGTTCGCATCCCCCACCACGATCGCATTGCCGTTGGCCACCTCGAAGTTTAATACACGATCCTCGTCGAGCGTCTGGCTCGCTGCGGCCAGCGTGTGTGTCGGGACATCGTTGACCGCGTTCACGGTGATGTCGATCGTGCTGCTGGCGGTCAAAGGCCCGCCGCTGCCCGTATCCCCTTCATCGCTCGTTTCGATCGTCAACCTGTCTGCGCCATTGTAATCCGCCGTCGGCGCGTAAACCAGGCCGTCCAGCGCGGCATTCACCTCGGCTGCCGTGCCCGCGATCGTCACGCTCGCCGTGCCATTGGCCGTCACGCTCGCCCCACCACCGAGCGTGGCTCTCAACGTGCCGTGCGAAACGCTCACCACGGTCGACAGATGATCCACTGCCCCAGCCTCACCGGTATCGTTCGCATCCCCCACCACGATCGCATTGCCGTTGGTCGCCTCGAAGTTTAATACACGATCCTCGTCGAGCGTCTGGCTCGCTGCGGCCAGCGTGTGTGTCGGAGCATCGTTGACCGCGTTCACGGTGATGTCGATCGTGTCGATCGCGGTGAGCGCGCCACCGATGCCGTTGTTGCCCGCGTCGTTGGTCTCGATGGTCAGCGTGTCCGCGCCGTTGTACTCAGCCGTCGGCGCGTAGACCAGTCCCTCAAGCGCGGCGTTCACCCGGGCAGCGGAGCCCACGATGGTCACGCTCGCCGTCCCGTTGTCCGTCACCGTCGCCCCACCATTGACCGTGGCGCTCAACGTGCCGTGCAGCACGCTCACCACCGTCGACAGATAATCCACCGCGCCAATCTCCCCGGTGTCATTCGTATCAGCCACCACGATCGCCTGGCCACTGGCCACCGCAAAAACCAGCATACCCTCCTCGTCCACCGTCACGATTGCCGCCCCAAGCGAGTTGGTCGGCGCATCGTTGACCGCGCCCACGACGATATCCAGGCTGTCGGTCGCGATCATTGCCCCACCAAGACCGTACTCTCCTTGATCATCGACTGAAAGCTCGAAAAGGTCGGCTCCGTTGTAATGGCTCTCCCCCTGATAACCCAAGCCGTCGAGTGCCGCGTTGATGTCGAAGATGCTCCCGGTAAAACGCATCTGACTGTCGCCGCTGCCATCCCCTTCGGTAAAGGCCAAGCCATCGATCTGCGCCAGGATCAACGTGCCGTGCCCGACGCTCAAAGTGACGGTCAGGCTGTCGGCCTCATCGTCGCCAACCTGGATCCCCTCAATCGGCCACAGAATATCCTCGTCCACCTGCCAGCCATCCGGCAGAAAGATATAGGGTGCCGTATTGTAGGGCTCAGGCGGCTCGGTGGTGACATCGACCGCCTCCACCGGCTCCTCCGGGAGTTCGGGGGGCAACGTCAATAGCAATTCGGGCGGCAGCAGCTCAAGGGCGGGCAGATTCTCCGTCGGAAAATCGAGCGAGGCAACTGCCTGTTCCGTGCCATCCGCTTCGGCAACAGCCTCAGCAGTGCCTTCGGCATTCGGCGCTTCGCCCCCCCCGGAAGCCGCCTCCGCCACGCTCTCCCCACCCGCTGCCGGGGTCTCCGCCACACTCTCCCCACCCGCCGGCACCTCCGCAGCAGCCGAAGGAGACTCCCCTCCGGAAGCAACCATCTCCCCTGCCACTCCGGAAGCGTCGCTGCCAACACCCGCGACCGTCTCGTGCGCCTCGCCACCCACGCCAGCGCTCGCCAACTGTTCAAGCGCCGCATCCCCACTGGCCACATGCTCCTTGAACGATTCGGAGGTCGCGGCAGCCGGATCGGACATGGCGTTGATCAACTGTTGCTCCGCGCTCACCGGCACGCTGCCGGCCGCCGCCAACTCGGAAGAGGCGGACTGGGATTCGCGCGCGCTCTGTACCGCCGCATCCGCACTGCCACCCTGGCTCAACGCCTGGTTCAACGCCTGGGCGAATGCCTCGGCTCCCCCACCCTTGCTCGCCTGGGCGATCGCCGTCGACGCGCTCTGACCACCGGAGGCCAAAGCGGCCATCAATTGATTGGCCGAATTGATCGGTACACTGGAGTTTTGCGCCAGGTTCGTGGCGCTGCTGCCAGCACTTTGCGCGCTCTGCATCGCTGAGGTGATCGGCGCGCCCTGCGCCAACGACTGCGTGAGCGTCGAGAGAAACGCCTGATTCCCCTGACCACCCGAAAGCAGTGCATTCAGACTGTTCTGCGCCTCGACACCATTGGCCAAAGCCATGGCCAGGCGGTTTGCCGCCGAAATCGGCACGCTCTGCTGACTCTCCAAGTGGGAAACCGCGCTCTGAATCTGCTCGACCGCCTGGGCTGCCTTGACCGGATCGCTGCCTGAACTCAACGCCTTGGTGAAGCCTTGCGACGTGGCGGAGTGTTCATCGGCGTGGGAGATGCCGGCCTCTTTGAGCGCTTTTTGGGTATTCTGCCCGCTTGCCAAAGCCTGGGCCAGACGCATCGCCGGCGGAACTTCGACATGCTGTTCGGCCTGAATGCGCTGATGCTGTTCAGCAAACTGTTCGGCCATCTTCAGGGCCGCGCGTGGATCGAGCCCGCGCGCCAGGGCATCCTGATAGGCCTTGAGGAAAAAGGCGGACTGCTCTTCGCTCATGCCGGCCAGCATGGTTGCGAGCTGATGTTGCGGGGATTGCGGCTCTTTGTCGGAGGCAGCACGTTCCGCCTGCTCGTGCTCCTGGGCCACACTCTGCTGCTGTTTGGCCAGTTTCACCGCGGCATTCAGCCCCTGGCCGTTCTGCAACGCTTGAATCAAGGCACTCTGGAACGCTTCGTTGCCGCCCCCCTTGCCGGCAGCCAGATTCAGCCCATCCCCACCCTGACCGCTCGCCAACGCGCTCTCAAGCGACTGGGCCGCATGGGCATCCGCCTGACGAACCGTTTCCACCAGTCGCCCGGCACCCTGCGCCACCCCCTGGGCCGCCTGTTCGGGCGAATCGCCCCGTCCCAAACCGGCCAGCAGATTGCCCAGCAACGTCTCGCCGACCGCCTTGGCCTGCTCCGGCGCCAAGCCCTGCTGGCTCAGGCTCTCCTGGAGCGCTTTCTGGGCTGAGGCGATCGCCTCGCCATCGCCACTGGCCATGAGCCCCACCAGCGTGGAGAGCTGTTTTGCCAACGTTGCAGCCAGGGTCACATCCGCCATGCCGCTTCTCCGCTCAAAACAGAAGAAGAAATGTTACCGATGATCTGGCTAACTTTCATGATGGGGGGAGAACCCCCTCACCCCCCGACCGTGGACCTCCCTTCGGAAGTTCCACGGTCAAATACAGACCGTCTCTTACCCCGCCGCCCGTTTTTTCTCGATCAGGGCGACGATGGCGTGAATGGTGCGAAAATTATCAAAATCCAAATCGCGGTTATCCACCTTCACCCCAAACTCCTTTTCCAAAAAGAGCACCAGGTGCATGGCAAACAGCGAAGTGACCAGCCCAGTGGCAAACAGATCCTCGTCATCGGCCACGTCGGCATCGCGAATGAATTTTTCCAGAAAGGCGCGGATTTTGGCAGTTGTTTCCATGATCTTTAATCAACCTGCGTTGCGGATTGCGAATAGGGGTGTAGGAACGTCAAAGAACCGGATAATCGTAGAAACCGCGTCCGTTTTTGCGGCCATGCAGTCCGGCATCGACCATCTTTTTCAACAGCGGGCAAGGACGGAATTTCGAATCGTTGAAGCTCTCGTAGAGCACATCGAGCGAGTAGAGAATCGTATCCAGGCCAATCAGATCCGCCGTCTCCAGCGGCCCCATCTTGTGACCGAAGCAGTTCTTGAAGATCCGATCCACCTCTTCGGCCTTGGCCACCCCCTCAGCCACCAGAAAGACCGCTTCGTTGACGGTCAGCATCAGTACGCGGTTGGAGACGAATCCTGGGGAGTCGTTGACCACCACGCAGCTTTTGCCCATCTTCTTCAAAAAGAACTTCGAGAACGCGATGGTCTCCTCGGAGGTATGAAAACCGCGAATCACCTCGACCAGCGGTTTCATCGGCACCGGATTCATGAAGTGCATGCCGATCACCCGCTCCGGACGCCCAGTCACCGAGCCGATGCGGGTGATCGAGATGGCCGAGGTGTTGGCCGCAAACACGCAAGCCGGCTTGCAGATCGCATCGATCTGCCGATACACCGCCTCCTTGACCGGCCACTTCTCCACCACATTCTCCACCAGGTAGTCGGCAGAGGCGAGCTTTTCGGCCTCCGTGGTGAAGAGAATCCGGCTCAACACCTCCTCGGGGGTCGGACCGTTCTTCTCCTTGGCAAAAAAGCCCTGAAACCGCACGTTGTTGCCGATCTCTTGCCGGGCGCGCTCCAGCACCGACTCGGCAATATCGACCAGCACCACATCCATGCCGCACTGCGCCAGGTTCTGGGCCACGCCCACCCCCATCACGCCTGCGCCCACCACGCCAACTGTCTGAATTTCCATGGATCCAACCACCTGTCTAACGCATAAGGGACACGAACAACGATGCCAATCAACCCAGCTGCATGCGCACATACTCCGGGAACGGCGGAATCTGGCTCAAATCGTTCTCCAGCAGGGTCACCCCCTGCTCCGTCTCGCTGATCTCGCGAAAGCCGGCGAATTTATAGGTGATGTACATCATCCGGTTGCGATCTGTGGCCACGAATTCGGCCAGCAGACGCACGCCGTGCGCTTTCGCCTGCTGACGAATGTGGCTGATGAGAATCGATCCCACCCCGCGCGCCATCACCCGGCAGGACATCAACAGCAGTTTGATCACCCAGGTTTCGGCGCTGGTCTCCATCAGCACCAGGCCGATCTTGCCATAAGTGCCGTATTTGTCATCCAGCCCGGCGATCCACAGTTTGTGCTCCGGCGAGTGGCAGAAGGCGCGCAACTCTTCGTAAGAGTAGGTGTAACCCGTGGCATTGAGCTGATTGGTGCGTACCGTCAACTCCTCGGCGCGTTGCAGATCCTCCTCAACAGCCGGCGCGATGGCGACCACCATTCCGAGGGTCGCCAGAAACGACTCCTTGGGCCCTTCAAACGCCGCCTCCTCCTCGTTGCGGATTTGATCACTCCGATACATCTCCCGGCGCTGGCGCGAATCGTTGGTGATGAAACGCGGCATCAGGCGGGGCATATCCAGCATCGAATCGACCTCAACGGCATCGATACAGAGCACCTCCGGATGGGCGAAGCGCACTTCGTCACGCTCGAAGGGTTGATCATCGACAAAAACGAAGGTGTTGATGCCGATGTTGAGCGCCTTGGCGATCCGCTCCACCGATGCCGCCTTGGACTCCCAGTGGATCTGCGGATAGAGGAAATAGTCTTCCAACCCGAAGGCCCGCAACTGCGCAAGCGCTGGTTCCGGATTGTTGCGGCTGGCGATCGATTGCAGAATGCCGCGCTCATCGAGCGTGCGGATCACCTCGACCACATTCTCGCGCAACACCAGGCGATCGTTCTCCGCCAGAATCCCCTCCCAAAGCGTGTTGTCCAGATCCCATACCACGCACTTGATCTTTTGTTCCTTGGCCATGCGTTTACCCGGTGACGATTCCAAAGCCATTTTCTGGCGATGGTTTCTTTGTGACGTTTTGCAAAAAGAGCAAAACGTCACAAAGAAACCAAGGCGGCGCGCGGCGTTTTTTTCGCAAAAGACGCGAAAAATGCTTCTTTTGAAGAGCGCGCTAAAGTCAAAAGCAAAACCTTGGGGACTCCGTCCCCAAACCCCTACCGGGGGCGATAATCGCCCCCGGACCCCCGTCATAGAAAAAACAACAACTCATCCCTTCCCCTTGCGATTCTTGGCCCGCTGATCCCGCACATGATCCAAATGCCCGAACTTGGCAATGATGGTCTGCTGAATCTGATTGCTCCCCTCGATGATCTCCATGATCTTGGCATCGCGGAAATAACGCTGCACCGGATAATCCGCACTGCAACCATTGGCGCCATGAATCTGCACCGCATCGGAAGCAATACGCATCGCCATGGTTGAGGCGAAATATTTGGCCGTCGACGTGGCCATGATCGAACGTGGATCGCGCGCATCCTTCATGCGACCCGCCTCGATGCTCAACAAACGGGCGGCCTCAATATGGGTGATCATGTCGGTGAGCATGCGCTGGATCAACGGATGCTCGCGCAGATGCACACCGAACTGCTTGCGCTCGCTGGTGTAGTCCAGACAGGCCTCAAGGCAGGCACGCGCCAGCCCGACACACCCGCTGCCCACACAAAACCGCCCGTGATCGAGCGCCGCCCCTGCCACATGGGTGAATCCAAAACCCGGACGCCCCACCATGTTCCCCTCCGGCACCACACACCCATCCAGGGTCAACTCGGCGAGCATCGCGGCACGAAAACCCAACAATCCATTCAAAGGCGCGCGCGAAAACCCGACTCGATCCTTTTCCACCAGAAAGGCCACCGGCTTGCCCTCCAACTGGGCGAAGAGCAAAAACAGATCGGCAATCTGGCCGCAGGAGATCCATTTCTTTTTACCAGTGATACGATAAGAACCATCGGAAAGTCGGACGACCTGGGTCTCGACACTCTTGGCATCGCTGCCGATGTTCGGCTCGGTCAGGGCGAATGCCCCCAGCGTGGCCCCCGAGGCCAGGCGCGGCAACCACTGTTGCTGCTGCTCGTCGCTCCCCCAGAGGGTCAAGGCCTGACACACCATGCCGTGTACGGTCAGCAGGCTCAACAACGACGCGCTGCCACGCCCGATCTCCTCGCAGAGCATGCCGAAGGTGCCGCTGTCATACCCGCCCCCACCCCACAAGGCCGGGATGGTCGCGCCCAGATACCCCTTGTCCGCCATGGCACGCACGATCGCCTCGGGCAGACGCTCCTCGCGGTCCCATTGATCAGCAAACGGCACGATCACCTCATCGACGAAACGTTTGCAGCCTTCTTGCGCGCTCAACTGTTCCGGAGTCCACTCCATGTCGTACCTTCACCTTTTCCCCGGCTGGGAAAAATGCCGATTTTGATTGCAGAGGTTAAACCGCACCCAGCTTGGGATGTGTCGTGTTACGGGTAAAAAAAAGAGCGGGTCTGGGAGATTCATCTCCCAGGGTTTTGATTTTGCCTTAAAAACCGCCCCCATTTTGGGATGCTTGGTTTTCCGCAAGGCCGCGTGCAAAATGCGGGAGTCGTTTCCAAAAGACGGAAACGACTCCCGCGAAGGCGGCGCGCGGCGCATTTTTCGCAAAAGGCGCGAACAATGCTTCTTGAAAAGAGCGCGCTTTAAAGTCAAAAGCTACAGTCCCAAGGGCTTCGCCCTTGGATCCCACCAGGGGGATAATCCCCCTGGACCCCTATTAATGGAACTGCGCATCCCGTGATGGTTGCGGTTTAATAAAAACTGCTCATTCCAGGCTGGTTGCGGTTTAGCGGCAAACCCAGCCGCACACCTTAGCGACAGCGACCCATCATGACCCGCCTCGGTGAGGGGAACCTCACCTGGCGGCATCCACCTCCCGACACCCCAGACAGGAGACCCCCACCTGAAAGATGCACTCATCCTCCTTGCGATAGGTGTCGAAATAGTAGACCTGCTTGCCTTCCTTGTTCTCCCGATGACGCACGATTTGCAAAAAATAGTCCTGACTGATGATCTCACCGTTCTGGAAATGGTGCCGTTGGCGCTTCTTCTTTTTGTCGCCGGCAACCAATGCCCCACCATAACGCAGATAGGAGACCATGCTGTCCGGATCCGCGGATTTGGAGTAACGCATCGCCTCCACCAGCAACATCACCGAATCATACGCCTGGGCAGCTGTGGTATACGAAGAGAGTTTCTTTTTGTACTTCTGGCGGTACTCTTTGATGAACTGCTTGTTCTCCTCGTTGGCCTCATCAAAAATCCCCACAACCACCGATCCATAGACCGGTGAGTAGCCATGGGCATCCGCTTCCAGAAATTTTGGATCGTTCTGGGAAAAACCAAATACCACCGGGATATCGATGCGGACTTCACGCAGCAATTTGACGAAGGGAATCGCTTCACGCGAGGAACCGGAAAAAAAGAGCGCGTCCAGTTTCTTGGTCTGATGCTTGGTCAGAAGACGGGCGATGATCGGGAAGTAATCCTTCTGATCCGGATAGATGGACTGATAGAAGGTGACGGCCGCATCCTCCAGGTGATTGATGTGTTTGTTCAGAAGAGCGGCCAACTCCTCGCCGGTCGAACTCCTGACATAAACGATGCCGACATTCTTGCAGCCGGCTTCCGCGCACACCTTGGCCATCACCTCGGCCTGTGCGCTGTTGTTGGGAACATTACGAAAAGTATACTTGAAATTGTGCTGAGTCAGCTTGGTGGTCGTGGTATAGGGCCACAGATTGATAATCCGGTTTTTTTCGAACACCGCCGAACCGATAATGGCGTTTTCGCCACCGCCGCCCGCCGAAAGGATCGTGGCCACGAAGTTCTGTTCCGCGATATCCTTGGCAAACCCCCACATCTCGTTTGGATTGGACGATGTCGGCAGATCCACCTCAACCGCTTCGATCTTGCGCCCCTTGTAGACCCCGTTGGGAGAGGCGTTGACCTGGTCGACCGCCATCAGAATGCCGTTGGTGAAAGCCTCGCGCTTGTTCGCGGTGTAATATCCATAGCCGATGCGGATCGGTGAAAGATCCTCCTCAAGTTTGGCCGGCTTGGCCGATTTGGTGTGGCCGGGGATCTTTTCCAACCACGGCTGCACAACCGCCATCACCTTGTCCGGGGCGAAAAAATAGAGTTGCGCCGCCCCGAACACGAGCACCAGGCCGATCAGAATGAGCAGATGCGATCTTTTCATGACGCTGGTTTCACATCCGCATCACTGGCTGCCGAGAATCAACGGCAAACCATCCTTGCCCGCACCCACGACCACGATCTTGGCGTTGTTGGATTCGGCCAATTTTTCGGTGGCCTGGATCCCGAGCCATTTGAGGATCTCCGGATCCTTGAGCGACTCGCTGACCTTTTTCTGGTAATCGTAGATCCCCTGCGCTTCGCGCCGTTTGCGCTCAGCCTCCTGGTGCTCCTTCTCCAGCCGATAGACGTAGGCCTGCATCTGCTGTTCGTGCACCAGCTTCTCCTCGATGGCACGCTGGATCGGCTCCGGCAGCGAAACCGCACGGATGATCACATCGTCGATGATCACGAACTTCTGACTGGCCGGCTCCAGTGCCTCACCGATGATCTCCTGGAGCATCCCCTTGCGGGTGGTGTAGATCGCCTCCGGGGAGTAACCGCCGATGGCGCGCCGCAAAGCGGCCTCCACCTCGGGAATCACCACCGAATCGACGTACTCGGGTCCAACGCGCTGATGCAGATAACCCAGCATGCTCTGTTCCGGCTTGTAGCGGATCGACAACTTGAGGGTCACCGGCAGGCCCACCGAGGTGAGCACGGTGAAATCGCGCACCAGCGCCCGCAGGCGCAGATCATAGGCGGTCAGCTTGTCCCACGGCCAGATCAGGTAGAGCCCTTCGGGATAGACGGTATCCACCACCGTACCGCCGAAGAATCGCTTGTAGAGCACCCCACCCTCACCGGCCTGGATGGTGATCACGATGCGCGGCCACAGGAAAATGACGATGATGACCAGGATCAAAAAAGTGACGGAAAAGGTCATCCCGGCATTGCGAATCCATGCGCGGAAACGGTCCCCAAAAGAGGATAATTGCTTCATCATCCGAGCATTCCCACATGAAAAGACCTCTTGTCCCGCCCAAGTGGGCGGAACAAGAGGTCAGACAAACCAACCGGGTCGCATGACCAGCCACATCGAAACAAAAGATCGCATACCCGAACAACTCCGGCATGAAACTCTTTTTTTCAGACGTTTTTTTTTAAAACAACGACCGTGAAACGCCAATAAATCAGGCAGCATTCTGCTCGGAGCGCATGGCCTCGGCCACCTTCTTGCCGGCCTCGAACTCTTCGCGGAAGTAGGCGCGGGTCTTGGCGGGATCGAAATTAAAGAAGTTGCCGCCCGACTCGAAGTGCTGAATGAAGACCCGACCCACGGCATAGGTGGCAGCAGCACCAAAAACCGCCATGCTGGTCATGCCGATCCAGCTGCCGACACCCGGAAAGGCCTTGAGCATGCTGGCCAAACCCATGCCACCAGCCACCGGCAGCGTGCCACCCATCAGAGACATCAGCAGTTTCTTGCCGATCTCTTCAGTGAATTTGAGATCATACAGCTTGGCCAGCTTGTACAAAAGACGGGACTGGATGCCGATCAGGATCCCCACATCCACGGTCGGCACCGGCACGAGCCCGGTACCCAGAGAGGCGAACATGTAGTTCTTGGTCATGTTCTGCGCCTCTTTCAGACGCTCGGCGATCTGCGCGTCGGTTTTGGCAACCGGCTCAGCCGGCGGGGCTTCGGCTTCGGTCTCTACAACGGTCTCGGTCTCACTCATTTTAACAGACTCCTTGGGGTGGCTGGACTGGGCTTGGCCCGGTCGATCCGGATTGATGCCGGATCCTGGTTGAGAAAAGTTGGATGGATTCGGATCGACCGGTGCGGCGGTTTCCGAGGGTTGGGACTCCGGAGGCGACCCGACAGAATGCCCCTCGGCCTCACTCACCCGCTCCGCTGAACTCGTCGGCTCGACCGGGCCGGAAACAGCGGCATTGTCCGAACTTTGTGCGGCATCTTGCACCTCCGACACCAGGGGGTGCTCAGAGGTTGGTCGATGATCAGAATCCAGGGAGTTGACGAAGGAGGGGGATTCACCTGTCTGGGCGGCAAGAAGGTCAGCATACTTGCGTCCCCTTTTAAAAACCATGGTATTATCACCTCGCTAGAATATAATCTTTATAACAACTATCAATTTTTATATCATAGCCTAGTATCAGCATTTCTCTGGAAGAAGTCAAAGAAAAAGTCCAAAACCACGAAAAAATTTGCCTCTTCCGGGATGTTGGCTATACTGATCAATGACTGGACGCATCCAGTGCCACAAATCGGAATCAGACGCAATACGGCTTTATAACATCATGAAAAAAGAAGAGATCCAGCAGATCCTCCCCCTCACCCCCATGCAGGAGGGGATGCTGTTCCATGCCCTGCACGATCGGGACTCCAACCCTTATTTTGAACAGTGCCGCTTTCGCTTGCGCGGCAGGCTCGATCCGCTGCATTTCGAGGCAGCCTGGAACCAGGTCATGGCCCGTCACGACCTGTTGCGCGCCCGCTTCGTGCATAAAAATGTCGCAAACCCTCGTCAAGTGATCCTGAAATCGCAACAACTCCCCTGCCTTTTCCAGGATCTATCCGAGCTGGCACCCGAGGATCAAAGGCGCCGTATCCACCAGCATCAGGAGACCGACTGGTCTGCAGGGTTCGATTTGACCCGCGATCCCCTGATGCGCATGGCGCTCTTCAAGCTCGCCGCCGATTGCTTCGAGGTGGTGCACAGCTTCCACCACATCATCCTGGACGGCTGGAGCGTTGGCATTCTGCACGAGGAGGCGCTGACCCTCTACGCCGCCCTGCTCGCCGGGCAGCCCGCCCGCCTGCCGGCCCCGGTCTCGTTCGCCCGCTACCTCGCCTGGCTGGAAAAACGCGACTTAAAAAACGCCGCGCGCTTCTGGCAACGCCTGTTGACCGGTTATGCCAGCCGCATCGCCCTGCCGGGGTGTTCATTACAACCCAACGGGCCGTTTGATCCCGAGGAGCGCCACTACACACTGCCGGAAGCGCTCTTCATCCGCCTCAAACAGCGCGCCGCCCGCGCGCGCGTCACCCTCAACACCCTGATCCAGGCCGCCTGGGGGACACTGCTGGCGCTGCACAACCAAACCCGCGACGTGGTCTTCATCGCCACGGTCTCCGGACGTCCGCCGGAGATCGAAAACGTCGAAAAAATGGTCGGGCTGTTCATCAACGCCGTACCGGTACGGATCCGCGCCGAGGCCACCCTTCCTTTCACCCGGCTCTGCCGTCAGATCCAGGATGCCGCCACCGCCGGCCAGGAGCACCACCACCACTCGCTCGCCGAGATCCAGGCACAAACCCCGCTGCGCGATACGCCGCTCGATCACATCCTGGTCTTCGAGAACTACGCTGCCGCCGAATTGACCCACTTCGTCATTCCGGACGGCCAGGGGGGCAACCTTGCAGTCGAGCAGTACCAACAGGTCGATCACTCCAACTACCCGTTGACCGTGCAGTTCGTCCCCGGTGCCACCCTCGGCATCACCATGATCGCCAACCGCGCTGCCATCCCGCCGGATCGGGTCGATCGCCTGGTTGCCGAACTGGAAGCGATCTTGACCCGGGTGTGCGACGACGAAGCCTTGACCTGGGGGGCGATCTCCCTCCCCGGTCTGTCGAGACTGAACGACATTTGCGCCACGACCCACCAGCCAGCGCTCCCAACCGATCCCAAAGCGATCCCCCTGGCAATTGCCGCCACCTTTACCGCCGAACCGCTCGCACCGATCATCCGCTGGTGGGGTCAGGCCTTCGGCATCCCGATCGACTGCCGCTTTGCCGGCTACAACCAGGTATTCCAAGAGCTGCTCGACCCGAAAAGCCTGTTGTCCACCCACACCGGCCCGTCATTGCTGCTGGTGCGCTTCGAGGATTGGGTGCGCGATCTGGCCGGCGTGGATCACACCGCCTGCCGCGCCCATCTGGAAGGGTATTACGCCCAATTCATCCAGGCTTTGGAGAGACGCGCCAATCCGGCGCCCTTGTGGATCGGTTCTCTGTTGCGCACCCCGCAGCTGCCGGGCATCGACGGCGCTGCCGACATCATCGCCGAGTTGTACCAACGGCTTGACGCCTGGATCCGGAATCAGGCCACCTGTGAACTCCTGCCGCTCGATCAACTCGCAAAGCGGCATGCGATCCGGGAGATCTTCGATCCCGAGCAGGACAAAAGCGGTCACATCCCCTTCACCGACGAAACGTTGGCAGCCATGGGCGCCACCATCGCCCGCCGGGTGCACGCCTTGAAGGCCACCCCTTTCAAGGTGATCGTTCTGGATTGCGATAACACCTTATGGCAAGGGATCTGCGGCGAGGGGGGCAGTGCCGGGTTGGTGATCACTCCGGGTCATCAGGCGTTGCAGCGCTTCGTGCTCGCACGTCAGGGCGAAGGGTTCCTGATTGCGTTGAACAGCAAGAACAATCCCGAGGATGTCTGGGAGGTATTTGAAAACCACCCCGACATGGTGCTCAAACGCGACCAGGTGGTGGCCTGGCGCATCAACTGGCAGCCCAAATCGACCAACCTGCGCGAGCTGGCCGGCGAACTCAATCTGGGGCTCGACAGTTTCATCTTTCTGGACGACTCCCACCTGGAGTGCGCCGAGATGATGACCCACTGCCCGGAGGTGTTGACCCTGCGCCTGCCTGGGGATCCGGATGATCTGCCGCTTTTTCTGGATCTCATTTGGGCCTTTGACCGCCACCAGGTGACAACCGAGGATCAACAACGCGCGGCGATGTATCTGGAAGAGCAGCAGCGCCGCCAACATCAGGAGCGGGCCGGCTCTTTGGAGGATTTCCTAAAGAGCCTGGATATCCGGGTCTACCTGGAGCCGATCCGGCCCGAGAGTCTGGCGCGCGTGGCGCAACTGACGCAACGCACCAACCAGTTCAATATCAGCACCATCCGCCGCTCCGAGGAGGAGGTCGAAGCGTTGCTCGGTCAACCCGACTGGTTCGGCTGGTGCGTGCATGTCACCGATCGCTTCGGTCATTATGGCCTGGTCGGCGTGGTGCTGGCCGAACGGATCGCCGCTCGGCTCCATCTGGAGAGCTTTCTGTTGAGCTGCCGGGTGTTGGGACGCGGGGTGGAACGGGCGATCCTCTCCGCCTTGCGCCACCACGGCTTGGCGCTCGGGGTCACCACCTTGACCGCCGAGTACCGCCAGACGGCCAAAAACACCCCGGCACTGGAGTTTCTCACCAACTCCCCGTTGAAAAAACAGGCCGAGACCGCCCAGGGGGTACTCTACGCCGCGCCGCTGATTGACCTGCCCGAAAGACCGCTGCACGCCGAACTGATCCCAGGCGCCCCGCCGGTGCAGCCAACGACTGCGCCAGCCGTCACCACGCCAGCCATCACCGCACCGATTACTGCCACTCCCAATTCCGCAGCCAAACCGCCGACCGGCAACACCTCCTCCGATAGCCACACCAGCAAGCCATCGCCGGACGCGCGCCGACTCCTGAACTGGCAGCCAACCATGACTGGTGAAAAAGAGCTGAAACACCAGGCCCACTATCTGCCGTTGATCCATCAAACTGGCGAAAAAATGGTCGCCCTGCCGGTCGAAGAGGCCATCCAGCGCGAACGGCTCTCCACCCCCTACGCACCGCCGCAAGGGGAGATGCAACGGACCATGACCACCCTCTGGCAAGAGGTGCTCGGCAGCGAAAAGATCGGTCGCTACGACTCCTTTTTCGAGCTGGGCGGACACAGCCTCAAGGCGGTGCGGCTGGTGGCGCGCCTGCAAAAACAGTTCGGGGTCGCAGTCTCGCTCTCCGAGATCTTCGCCCATCCGACCATCGCCCGCCTGACCGCCCTGGTGCAAAACCGCACGCAAGCCCAGCTCGACCCGATCCCGCCCCTGCCCGAGGCAGCGAGCTACGCGGTCTCGCCCGCGCAACTGCGTTTGTGGATCCTCCAGCAGATGGAGCGCGAGGCGATCGCCTACAACACCACCTCGTGGTTCGATTTTCGCGGTGCCCTGCGGGTCGATCTTTTGGAAGAGGCGCTCGATGCCGTTGCCCGGCGTCACGAGACCCTGCGCACCACCTTCATCACCGACTCCGACGGCCCGGAGCGCTTTGCCCTGCCCCGGCAGAAGATTCACCCCCAGCCGCTCACCCGGCTGATACGGCGGGATCTCTCGATGGCTGCCAATCCCGAGGCCGAAGCACGCGCGCATGCCTTGCGCGAGGCACGCACGCCGTTTGATCTGGCCTCCGGCCCGCTCTACCGGATCGAATTATTGAAACTTGAAGCCGAGCGTCATCTGCTGTTGTTGAACATGCATCACATCATCAGCGACGGCTGGTCGCTGGAGATCTTGCAAAACGAGACCATCACCCTCTATATGGCCCGGCTGGCCAAACAAGCCGCGCAGCTGCCGCCCCTGCCGATCCACTACAAGGAGTACGCCGCCCATCAGAACGCCCGGCTTACCGGGGCTGATGCGACCCGGGCGCGTGATTATTGGCTGCACAAAATCGACCTCTCCGAGCCACCCGCTCTGGTTGCCACCGATTTTCCGCGTCCGCCGGTGCAGACCTTCCAGGGAAAAATCCTTCTCCACGACTTTGCCCCGGAGCGTCGCGACACCCTGATGCAGCTGGGCAGCGCGCACCAGGCAACCCTCTTCATGGTGGTGACCGCGCTGATCAAAACCCTGATCTGGCGCCACTCCGGCAGCCACGAGGCACGCCCGGTGATCGTCGGCACACCGGTGGCCGGACGCGACCGTCCGGAGCTTGAAGAGCAGATCGGCCTCTATCTCAACACCTTGGCACTCTTTGATCGGGTCGATCCGGATGAAGGGTTCGACGCTTTGCTTGAACGGGTCAAACAGAGTGTGACCGAGGCCTTTTCCCACCAGTTCTACCCCTTTGACCGGCTGGTGGAAGAGCTCAAAATCGAGCGCGATATGAGCCGCTCGCCGCTCTTTGACATCCTGGTGGTGATGCAGCCGCTTTGATCTGGTGTTCGACTTCTTTGAGCGCGATGGGGCGCTGCGGCTGGCGATCACCTACAACACCGACTTGTTCCGTCCGGGCCGCATTGCACGACTGGTGGATGAGCTCAATGAATTGATCCACCAGGTGGCCGCAAAACCCGAGCTGCCGATCGGACGCCTCTCCCTGTTGCCCGCCTCTGAACAAAATCGGCTGCTCCACACCTTCAACCAACGTATCACCCCCTACCCGCAAAACGCGACCCTGGTCGAGCTCTTCGCTGCCCGAGTGGATGCCACGCCCGAGGCGCCCGCGATCCTGACCGAGGAGGGGGATTCGATTGATTTTCGAAGCTTATATGCCTGGAGCCAACGCCTTGCCGCCCGTCTACTGGCCGACGGTTTGCGACCCGAGGAGATCGTGCCGCTGGTGGTGGATCGCTCGGCAGCGTTCTATGCCGGAGTGCTCGGCATCCTGCAAGCGGGTGGCGCGGTGTTGCCAATCGATTGCGCCACCCCGCAAGCCCGACTGGCGTTCATGCTGACCGATTGCGGCGCCCGCCGGGTGTTGGTCGAGAAGTCGCCCGAGCAACTGCCGTCCGAGCTGCCCATGCTGGCGGTCGAAGCGTTCCGGGAAGGGGCGCCGGTCAGCCTGTTGTCGGTTACGCTTGCGCCACACCATCTGGCTTACGTAATTTACACCTCCGGCTCCACCGGACAGCCCAAAGGGGTGCTGGTCGAGCACGGCGGCTTTGTCAACATGACCCTGGCGCAAATCCGCGCCTTCGACGTGCACTCCGCAGACCGGGTGTTGCAATTTTCCTCCCCCTCGTTTGATGCCAGTCTGTCGGAGATCTTCATGGCCCTGCTCTCAGGTGCCGCGCTGGTACCGGTACGCCTGGCGACCATCCACCAACCCGAAGCGCTGCTTCAACGCATGAGCGCCACAGCGGTCACTGTCGCCACCCTGCCACCGGTCTACCTGCACACGCTCTGCGAAGGCGGGGATCCGCCGGCGATTCTGGGCTTGAAAACCCTGATCACCGCCGGTGAGCCGCCCATTTTAGAGGATGCGCTGCGTCTGGCAGGTCAGGTGGGCTATTTCAATGCCTACGGCCCGACCGAGACTTCGGTGTGCGCCAGCCTGCAGCGCGTGCAGCCCGATCCGAGCCTTTATGCCCACGGCACGATCCCGATCGGGCCGCCTTTGGAGAACCTGTCGATCCATCTGGTTGACGGGGCGGGTACGCTGGTGCCTTTGGGGGTGCCGGGTGAGATCTGGGTGGCCGGGGTCGGGGTGGCGCGCGGCTATCTGAATCGTCCCGAGTTGAGTGCCGAAAAATTTATCGTCAACCCCTGGAATCCCGCTCAACGGCTCTATCGCACCGGCGATCTGGGACGCTGGCTGGAGGATGGCACCCTGGAGTTGTTGGGACGCGACGATGACCAGGTAAAAATCCGCGGCAACCGGGTTGAGCCGGGCGAGGTGGTACACCAGTTGTTGCAACACCCCGAGGTGCGCGAGGCAGCGGTCCTGGTGGCACGCGACCTGTCCGGACAAGCGGAGTTGATCGCCTTCGTCACACCGACAACACTCGCTGCCGAGAGTCCACGCGCCTGGCTGGAGCCGCGACTGCCCTCCTACATGCTCCCGAGTCGCTGGGTGACCCTCGACAAGCTGCCGCTCTCGATCAACGGCAAGGTGGATCGTCACGCCCTGCGCAAGCTCGCGTCAACCCAACAGCAGGAGTCCCGCCCCCTCACCCCGCCCACCACCCCGCTCGAAGAGCGCCTCGCCGCAACCTGGCAAAAGGTGCTGGGGCGTGCGGCCATCGGCATCGAGGAGGATTTTTTTGTCTTGGGGGGCGATTCGATCAAGGCGATCCAGGTGGTGGCCGCTTTGCACGATTGGGGGCTTGAAACCAAAGATCTGTTTCTCTATCCCACCATCGCCGCCCTGGCGCGCGTCATTGAAACGCGGGGTGGCGGGGTGGCAACACACGCGGGGGCGCCCGACGAACCACCGGTGACGGGCCTGGTCCCCTTGACCGCGATCCAGGCGTGGTTCTTTACGGATTATCCGATCGATCACCACCATTTTAACCACGGCGAGTATCTTTATTTCACCGAGCGTCGTTTGAACGAGTCGGCACTGCTGGTTGCCCTGCGGGCAGTACAGCGCCACCACGACATGCTGCGCGCCTGTTTTCAAGCAGAAAACGGCCAGATGGTGCAGCGGATTCAAGACGCTGATTTGCCGGTTGACTTCGAGGTGATCGATCTGTCCGGTCAGGAGTCAGTCGAGGCGCAAGTCGATCAATTGACAAAAGCGGTGCAAAGTGCCATTCATTTGTCGACCGGCCCGCTGTTCAAGACGCGGCTGTTCCGGCTGGAGCACGAGGATCGACTGCTGTTCGTCATCCACCATCTGATCATTGACGCGGTTTCGTGGCGTTTTCTGCTCGATGACATTCTGCGCGGTTACGAGCAGAGCGTGACGGGTGAGAGGATCGTGCTGCCGCCCAAGGGTGGATCGTTCAAACAGTGGGCCGAAGAGATCCGCGCTTACAGCTGTGGTGCGATCCTGTTGAACGAGTTGAACTACTGGCAAGCGCTTGATACGCTGCCCACCCCGCCGATTCCCGGTTTCAGCGCACCGGAAGCCGTTGATGGGGTCCGGATCGTGGATGAGAACATCACCTTGTCGGTGGAGGAGACCGCAGCGTTGCTGGCCGTGACACGCCAAGCCGGGGCAGAGCACCGGATGATCGATGTACTTCTGGCTTCGTTGGCATATTCTTTGCATTATTTTACCCAAACCGCCAAAATCCCCATCATGCTCGAAAGTCATGGCCGGGAACCGCTGGTGCCAGGTCTGGAGATCAGCCGCACCGTGGGGTGGTTCACCAGCGTCTTTCCGTTCGCGCTCACCATCGATCCGGCCTGGGATGCTGCCACACTCTGCCGGAACATGCGATCAGAGCAGGAGAGGATCCCCAACCGGGGCATCGGCTACGGGATTCTGCGCCATCTGACCCCTGGGGTGACGCTGACCCAAAAGCCCCGGATCAGCTTCAATTTTTTGGGGGAGTACCGCCTGGAGGGCGGCGCGATTGCAACCGGGGTCAAGAGCGACATCGCCCCCTATCGCGCCAGTGATCGGGCCGCTGCGCTGTATGACCTGATGTTCGCCCATGACGCGCGCTGTTTCACGCCCGCGACCATCCAGGCACTGCTCGAACCGATGCGACAATTTTTACTGGATCTTGCCAAACCAACCCATGCCGGGCTCGCCCCACGTTCATAAATTATCCAATAAGGTGTTGTGACGATGAAAAAGAAATTGCTCAACGAGAAATTCAGCGCCCTGGCCGCCATCGGACTGGGACTGGTCAGCGCGGCATGCGGTGGTGGGGGCGGAGGAGGAGGGAGTAGCGGCGATGGCAGCAACACCTCCCAGGCGCTCAACTCCGCCACCTCGATCGGCGTCTTCACGGATGCCCCGGTCGACGGGCTGGTCTATAAAACCTATACGGTAAGCTCTGGCGTTTATATCGAAAACAATGCCTCAACCGTCAAAAAGACCAAAAATGGCGGTCAATTCGAATACAACAAAGTCTTGGACAACAAAATCCGCTTCTTCGTCGACAATCTGAGCCTGGGTGATGCAACCCCCGACTCCTACGTCACCCCCATGGATCTCTCCCCGGATCCCACGACCCCGTTGAGTGACGTGCAAGATCCCGACAGCACGGACCGCTCCATCAAGATTCTGCGTTTGTTGCAAACTCTGGATGCCGATAAAGTGCCGTCCAATGGTATCTCATTGACCGCTGGAGCCCTCAACAAAACAGGAACCGTGGATAAGCTGGATATCAGCACGTTAACGTCACCCGTCACAGAAGAGGCTGCCGTCAGTCATTTCATGACTGAACTCAAAAAGATTGATTCCAGCGGCAAGCCCAAACAAAGCCAATTGATTCGCCTGGTCAAAAGATTGAATGACGATCCAACGCGGACCAAAATCAAAATCGACAGCAAGACGGATACTGAACTTTGGAGCGAATTGTGGCCTCAAAGCCGTATCGACGCTCTGGATGCGGCCATCAAAGCCAAGCTGAAATCCATGACCGTAAACGGTGCCAAGCACAGCACCCTGCCCGGGGTGGTGATGAAGGTCAAACTGCCGAATGGTACCGTCACGACCTACACCGACGGTTATTCCGACCTGGGTACCAGCACCTCCCAGATCCAGAGTGACGAAACCGCCATGACAACTGCCAAACACTTCCGTTTAGGCAGCATCACCAAGACCTTTACCGGCATGACGGCGATGGAACTCGTCAGCGAATACGGATTCAACACCCTCACCAGCAACATCACCACCGTCACGCTGGGTACCGTGTTGGGGGCCAATCCTGCCACCACCAATACCACGACGCGCACACTCGGCGCCTACGATGCGGCAACGTTCAAGGCTGCCGTCGATTCCACCGTCCCCAACAAACTCAATGACACCAAACTGGCACTCCTGAAAGAAGTTACGATCTACCAACTGTTGACCCACTTGAGTGGCCTGAAACAGACATCCTCCCAACAAATGGAAGACAAGTTGGGATATTATGATTACAAGAATGTTTGGGCTCTGCAAGGATACCACAACAGCGAGCTTTCCAGGGCAGCCATGCGCAACACGGCCTACACAACGCAAGAACTGCTCGACATCAGCTACGACCTCGGTCTGGAGGAGCCTGGCAAAGGGTGGCACTATTCCAACGCCAATTATGTACTTCTGGGCAAGGTCATCGAAAAACTTTCCGGCAGATCCTGGGATGCAGAGGTCAAGCGTCGCTTCGGCTCCGGTACCGCCCTCAACCTGACCAGCCTCGATTACACCGCAGCCCTGCCGACCACCCTGCCGGGTAACACCAATGGCGCCACGGGTTACATCGACTGGTACAGCAACTTCGCTGGCGCCTGCACATCCGTGGACGTCTCAGGAAATTTTACCGGCCAATGTGAGAAAGACACCAAATATTCCGTCAAGATTCATCCCAGCTTCTACGGTGCGGCTGGCGGCCTGACCGGCACGATCGACGATCTCTATAGTTGGGCCACCTACCTTGGACAGAAATACGAAGATCCAACCCATCCAATCGGGATGTTGAAAGACACCTATTTCAAGGTGATCGCGAATGTCTTGCAAATGGGACCAGCGGTCTTCAAGAACCTCGACCGCAAGCTGGTCGGTCATCCGGGTCAGGTGCAGGGGTATGACTGCTATGTCGGCTATCGTTACAACGTCAAGGATCCGATCGCCGCTTGCACCAATACCACCATCAACGATGGCGGCAAAATCCAGGCAGCCCTGCTCAACGCCGTGATGGATATGATCGACGGCAAAACCGCGCTGTAATATTCTTCTTGCCAGAACCCAGCCTCACAACACCTCCCGATCCCCCGACAACCTCTTTGCCGGGGGATTTTTTTGTTGACAGAACGCCCACTTCCACGCATCCTTCCGCGAGGATTCCGCCTTATATTTTCACCGTGGAACTCCCGAAGGGAGGTCCACGGGTGGGGGGTGAGGGGGTTCTCCCCCCATCATACCAGTTTCCCAGTTGCGAGCGCGCACCATGTCCTTCAACGTTCTGGGCATCTCTGCCCACTATCACAACGCTGCGGTCTGTCTGCTGCAAGACGGCAAACTGGTCGCCGCAGCCGAGGAGGAGCGCTTTTCGCGCGTCAAGCACGACCCGACGATGCCCAAGGCGGCCACCCGCTTCTGCCTGCGCCAGGCCGGACTCACCATGGCCGATATCGACTGCGTGGCCTATTACGAAGTGCCGGTCAACAAACTGGGACGGCAGCTCTGGATGGGGCTGCCCGGTTGCCAGCGTCGCGCCGACGAGATCGCCCGCATGGATCCGAAACGGGCGGAACGGGAGATCCGCACCATTTTAGGGTTCGACGGGCCAATCGAGTGGGTGGAGCACCATCTGGCGCACGCGGCGAGCGCTTTCCACTACTCCGGTTTCGAGGAGGCCGCCATCCTGACCGTCGATGGCGTGGGCGAGTGGACCACCACCAGCTACGGCCACGGCGCAGGTCAATCCCTGACCCTGTTCGAGGAGGTGGAGTTCCCCAACTCCATCGGCCTGCTCTACAGCACCTTGACGAGTTACCTGGGATTCAAGGTCAACGGCGGCGAATACAAGGTGATGGGCCTGGCCCCCTACGGCAAGCCAACCTTTGTCGATGCCATCCGCGCCATGCTCCTCCCCGGTAGCGGCGGTCAATACCGGCTCGACATGGATTTTTTTGATTTTCTGAAATCCGACCGCATGTATTCGGACAAACTGATCGAAACCTTCGGCGCCCCGCCGCGTGAGCCGGAATCGGAGATGGCGCCGTTCCACATGGATGTCGCACACAGCCTGCAAGTCGTGCTGAATGAGATTATGCTCGCCAAGGCGAGCTATTTGTACGAGCGGGTGCCCTCGGAAAATCTCTGTCTGGCCGGCGGTGTTGCCTTGAACTGTGTCGCCAATGGCCATGTATTGACCAAAGGGCCGTTCAAGAACCTCTTCGTCCAACCAGCCGCCAACGACGCGGGCGGTGCACTGGGGGCTGCCGCCATCGCCCACATCTTGCGTTGCGACCAGCCCTTGCCGCATGGCCGGTTGCGCGATGTCTTCCTCGGCCCCGCTTTCACCAACGACAAGATCGCCCGCATGCTGGCCGAAACCCCGCTCGAATACGAGGATTTCCGGGGCCGTTCGGAGGAGTTGTTCGATCGGGTGGCCGAGGCGATCGATTCCGGTCAGGTGATCGGCTGGTTTCAGGGGCGCATGGAGTTCGGGCCGCGTGCCTTGGGCGGGCGCTCGATCCTGGCCGACCCCCGCAGTCCGATGATGCGCGACCACATCAATGCGTTGGTGAAAAAACGCGAGGCGTTCCGTCCGTTCGCGCCGTCGGTGCTGGAGGAGCGCATGGGCGAGCATTTCGAGTTGCAGGCCCCCTCGCCCTTCATGTTGCAGACCTGCCCGGTCAACTCGTCGCTGGAACTACCCGCCATTACCCATGTAGACAATTCGGCCCGCGTGCAGACCGTGCATGCCGAGGAGAACCCGCGTTATCACGCCTTGTTGCAGGCCTTTCATCGTCGTACCGGCTGTGCGTTGCTGCTCAACACCTCGTTCAACATGCGCAGCGAGCCGATCGTCTGTACGCCGGAGAACGCGCTCTCCTGTTTCGTGCGCGCCGGCATTGATTTATTGGTGTTGGAGGATTTCCTGATCGACAAGCGCACGATTCCGCCCTATTGGAAGCAGGCGTTGGAGATCATTGAGGGCAATCAGGCGGGGTCGGCCATCACCCATCGGGTCTATACGTTCTTTTGATAATTGCCATGACTCTCGCGGGGGCAGGTGACCGCCACCTCCTCGACGGACCCATTCTTTTTTGAACATTGGCCACCATGACGACACCTCCTCCCGACTCCGCCAAACCGCTGGCCAATCAACTCGCCGAACGGCTCATCCAGGTGGAGGATATCCCTCGGCTGCTCGACACCATGCGCCAGCTCGGCTTCTTCAACGGCCAACTCGACCTGCCAACCGGAACCGCCCAGCCGCTGCCGGACACCACCCAACCCGACGGTCCCCAACCCATCGGCATCTGGGAACCGGTCGAACAGGATGGTCAGACCATCTACCGTCGCAGCGAAGTCGACCCCTTCACTGCCTCACGCTGGTCGGCAGCGGAGACGATTCCGGCCAAAAGCGCCAAAAAACGGATCATCTACCTCGGGGAATCGGTGGCACGCGGCTTTTTCTTCGACCCGCACTTCAACCCGGTGAGAGCCATGGAGGCGATGCTGGCCGGCGAAGAGAGCGCCTGCGGCCACGAGATCATCGATCTGGCCTGCAATGGCCTGTTCATGCCGGCACTGCTCAAACTGGCCCACGACGCGCTGGCACTCCAACCCGACCTGTTGATCCTCTTTGCCGGCAACAACTGGCTGGAACCCAACGCCCTGTGGCGCGAGTTGACCCCGCGCATGGCCAACGCGCTGCGCACCGGGACGGGTGTGGCCGGCATCAACCGCGCAATCGAAACGTGGCTGACAGAGCGGGTGGAAGATCTGCTCAACCGCCTGCAAACCCTTGCTGCCAGTCAACAAGTGCCGGTGTTGGTGGTGATTCCGGAGTTCAACCTGGTCGATTTCTCTTCCGACTCCGTGGCCGGCCTGCCGCTGATGCGCGCACCCGAAGCGCACACCCTGTGGCAACAGGTGTTGGACGAGGCGCAGACCCGCCTGCAACAGGAGGATTGGAACGAGGCCGAACGGTTCGCCGTTCGCCTGCGGGAGCTCGACGACGGGGCCACCTCACAAGCCTGGACACTCACCGCCCGCTGCCAAAAGGCCCGTGGCGATCTTGAAACCGCCCGCACCAGCCTGGAACGGGCGCGCGATGCCATGCTCTGGTGCTGGCCGCTCTTGACCCCGCGCCGTCCACAGGTGGTGCGCGAGACGCTCATGTCCCGACGCGACCAGCTCGCACCGTGGGTGACGCTGCTGGATCTGCCCGAGGCGTTGTCCGCCTGGCGCAACGGGGCGCTGCCGGATCGGGAGATTTTTCTTGATTACTGCCATCTGACGGTCGAAGGAACCGCCATGGTGGCAGCCGAGATGGTGCGGGCGATCCGGCGGATCCTCGATCAGGCCGAGTGCGATGGCGTTGCGTTGGCAGCCCGCGCGCCGCGTCCTGCGCCTGCCATCGTCAGCCGCGCCCATCTGTTTGCTGCCATGCACAACGCCTCGTGGGGGCAGTCGCGCGAGCTGGTGCGCCATCACGCCCAAAAAGCCGCCGCCTGCCCCGAGGTGGCGCAACTGGCCACACTGATGGCCGATTTGGCCTGCCGCCGACTGCCAGGGGCGCTCTGCGATCTGTTCCCGGAGGTTCTGGCGCTCGATGACCTGTTCGCGGTGTTTCGTCTGGCTGACATGGGCGAGCGGCGGCATGATTTATTGATCGAGGAGATCAAACTGGCCTTCACCGGCTGCGATCCGCAACTGGCCGAGCGGCTTAAAACCCGACTGAGCGCTGCACACGGCATGGGTACAGAGCCGGTCGATCTGCTCGACCCCTACCGGCACCTCACCAACTGGTGCCAGCCGGGCGGCGAATGGTGGAAATCCTCCACCTTTTTCACCAGTTACACCGAAGAGAGCGATTTTCTGCTCCATCTGACCGAAAACAGCCGTCCGCTCACCTTGACCTTGACCGCGCGCATGGCCGAAGGGGTGGCCAGCGGGGCTTCCATCCAGATCAAACTCAACGGCAACGATTTCGCCACCACCGCCCCGGTTCAGGCCCGCTGGACCACCCACACAATCACCCTGCCGGTCGCACATCTCCATCCGGGCAAAAACCTCCTCACGCTGATCTGGCCGTTTCCGCCCTCTGTGGCGACCAACTGGCGACAGCTGGCCGATCGCCTGGAGAGCGGCACGCAGCCCATGCTCTTTCAGCCCTGGGGGGAGATTCAGACGCTGGTGGTGGAATGAACAGGATTACCCACACCCCGGAGCACGCGCCATCTCAGCTGACCACCGGCAGCAACCAACCAGTAGCCAAGTGGGATGCCCGCAACCTCGCCTCCGCGCATCACCCGCAGGAACATGATCCACGCCTGTTGGCACTGGATGAGGCCATCGCGATTGTGGCCGAGCTGCGAACAGGTTGTACGCATTCCTGAAAGTGCCCTGCACGGCACACGCGATGACGAACCCTTGCTGTTCCGCTGAGTTGCGCCTTCTGGAATCTCTACTCACGTTTTTTTGCTCGACTGGATGAGGAAATGCTTCTGATCTTTCCGGACTTGCCCTCAAGCAGCGTTGCCAATCCGGGCAGAGCCGCTAAAATAGCTCTTTTTTGCACGAGGGATGATCTTTCCTCTCCTGACAGGGGATCAGCATGCGTATTGACGGTCTAGCTATAAATAATTTCAAGGGATTTGACTCCAAGAAATTTTTTTTTCATCCCCAATTCAATCTGATCGTTGGCAAGAATGGCACAGGCAAAACCAGTATCTTGGATGCCCTGAGCGTGGCGATTGGTTGCTGGAATGATGGATCAGGAGACGAACCGATTCGTAACATTCAAGTTAGCGATGTTTTATTAAAAAAAAATATATTTATTGAGAACGACACAGACAAACATCTGGACATTAACCTTCATTGGGAAAGTCAATTTCCGTGTGCAGTCGCAGCTTCAGGCATTATTCAGGAAACAAAAATCGAATGGTGCCGACTCCTTTCATCATCCAATGAAAAACAACAAATACTCGAGCCTTTGCAAATTTTCGATCTTGCCAGAAGCGCGTTTGCGCGAGCCCGTAAAGGGCTAGACACTCTACTGCCACTGATCGCCTACTATGGCACTGGCCGCCTTGGGCAGGAGCCACGTGCCGCTTATGCGGTTACAGATCCCACGCAAATTGCCAGCAAGGAAGAGTTGTCACGCATTGCCGGCTACGCGAACAGTCTCGATCCACATCTCTCCGTCCGCCAACTGATGCTCTGGATCGCACGGCAGAGTTGGATCACCTTTCAGCGACAAGGCCGGGAACCCCCGGCTTTCCGCGTGGTGAAAGAGGCGTTGACCGCCTGTATCGAAGATGCGGAGGAGATTCAATTCGATGCCACGCTTGGTGAGGTGGTGGTGACAATTGCCGGCACGGTGCAACCCTTCTCCAACCTGAGCGATGGTCAGCGCTCCATGCTGGCAATGGTGGGGGATATCGCCCAGAGAGCCGCCACCCTCAATCCGCACCTGGGCAGCAGAGTATTGCAGGAGACCTACGGCGTGGTGTTGATCGACGAACTTGATCTGCATTTGCATCCACGCTGGCAACGACGCATCATTGCGGATTTGAAACGTTTTTGATTCAATCACTCGGGCCTGGCGAGTTGCTCAATCTGGAACCCGACAGCTCGCCCGAGTATGTGAATCAAAGCCTGGAAGATATCGCCGAAACGGTGATGGGCGTGGAGGTTCCCCAAAGGAGCCGCCGTTTCCTTGAAATGACGGCTGCGGCGGAACTCTATTTCCGCCTGCTGCGTCAGGGGGAGTCCCAGGAGGCCATCGACCAGGCCGAGCAGAAACTCAACGAACTGTCCGAGCGTTACAGTGATGACCCGGCCTTTGTTGCCTTGTTGAGAGTCGAGCGGGAAGCGGCCAGGAGCCGGGAAACAGATGCGTCCCGTTGACAAGGGGAGCGCTCCGCACCCCTATTCCAACTATCAGGAGGCCGGACCGGACCTGCAAGCCCGTCTGGGTGACTATTGCAGCTATTGCGAGCGCCAGATTGCAACCCATCTGGCGGTGGAACATATTCGCCCCAAATCCCTTGAACCCTCTTTGGCCACGGATTGGTCCAATTTTCTGCTTGCATGTACGAACTGCAATTCATGCAAAGGGGACACGCCCATCAACCTGCTGGACCATTTCTGGCCGGATATGGATAACACCCTGCGCGCGCTCCGCTATTCCAGAGGGGGAGTGATCACCCCCGCCTCTGATCTGCCCTCTGCTCTGCAATCAAAGGCTGCGTCGATGATTCGGTTGCTGGGACTGGACAAGGATCCGGGGAACCCCGATCCCAACCGCCACCCCACCCGAGATGATAAACGCTGCCAAACCAGACAAAAGGTCTGGCAAGTTGCCCAAAAGTCACTTTCCCGCTTGCAAAAAGACCCATCCAATACCTATATGCGGGAACAGATCGTCGAAACCGCCATTCCTCGTGGCCACTTTTCGATCTGGTGGACCGTCTTCGCCGGAGACGTTGACATGCGCAAGCGGTTTCGCGAGGCTTTTCCGGGCACGGATCCGGGCAGTTTCGATCCGCAAGAGCACCTCCGGCACCGCCCGGGCGGCCAGATATGACAGACTCGTGTGCTCTCGACGAACGATTCACCCGGTACAGCTTGCGCGCCCTCATCTCCACTTACCGGCACATCCAACAATCCAGACGAAAAAAGATTCATTTCCCGCTCAAAAGGGTCTATCATTAAATATAAATAGGCAAAAGAACACTTGATCATTCCATAACTGCCCACTTTCATAACACCCGCCCCCGGCATCCACCCCAACGCGGTACGCACGACATGAACGAATGGCGCGAGCAGCTCAAGAATCACGTCAACACATTGGAAAAACTGGAGAGATTCATCAATGTCTCCCCCTCGGAACGGGAAGGCATCCTCGCGCACAAACATACCCGCTG
>JAMOBI010000060.1:0-26606 GCA_039908105.1 Magnetococcus sp. YQC-9 | reverse complement strand
AATACCATCGTCACCACCATCACGGTCGGCGCCTATCCGTCCGGGATCTCCTACTGTCCGACGAACGACCGGATCTACATCTCCAACCAGAACGCCAGTTCGGTCTCGGTGATCGTTCCATCTTCCAATACGGTCACTGCCACCATCCCGGTTGGAGGTATCCCACAGATGAGCGCGTACTGTCCTGCCAATGATCGGATTTACGTGATCTGTCAGGCCTCCGGCGCGGCATACATCCTCAACCCATCCACCAACACCGTGGTCACGAACGTTACGCTCGGGTCGACTCCAATGGGTGTTGCCTACTGTCCCACCAGCAACCGGATGTATGCATCCAACTACGGCTCGAACGCTCTGTCGGTCTTGACCTGACCCGTCGCATTCCGGGGAGATACGAGATGGACGATTACCTCGCCCTCGAACCGCTGATCGTCGCACGACTGCGCGAGAAACTCACCGACATCTCAGTCCGCTCCACCTGGGGCGCTCCAAAAATCCAGGAGACCACGGACCTCCCACCGGCGGTCCTGGTCCTCCTGGAGGAGGTCCGGCCCGGGCCGATCCAAAGTGATCTTGCCGTCAACTCCCTTAAGCAATTCCACATCAACGAATCAGAGGCGTCCATGAACAAAACGGTATCACCCACTCAGGAGATCCAGTTGATCTCGCATGACGGCACCCCGATGGTCTCCTCCCTGACGGTTGCCGAGAAGTTCGGGAGACGGCACGCCGATATATTGCGGGCCATTGAGAAGGTCAGGAAGGAATGCTCGGCAGATTTCACTGAACGCAATTTTGCGTTCAGTGAGTACCAAGACTCAACCGGCAGAACGCTTCCGATGATCATCATGCCTCGCGATGGCTTCTCCATGTTGATGATGCGGTTTACCGGATCCAAGGCAGCTGCATGGCGTGAAAAATTTATCGCTGCCTTCAACAATATGGAACGACACATCCAGGCTGAAGCAATCCGACAAGCCCGCCAGGCTGAACGCCATGCCCAATTGGAATGGCAGCAGGCTCGATCCACCGGCAAGCTGGCCCGGCGCGAGGAAACCGACATCATCAAGGAATTTATCGGTTACAGCAAAGGCCAGGGCAGCAGGAATGCCGAGATGTATTATCTCTCGCTCACGGCGATGGTAAACCGGGAGCTGTTCGGACTCGAGCCCAGGAATACCCCGGAGCACTTTCGCGACACCCTGGATGCTGCCCAACTGGGTCATCTACGGATGGCGGAAATCGCCGTTGGTCGGGCTCTGACCGAAGGGATGACGAACACGCTGCCGTACAAAGCCATTTTCACCCTTGCCAAAGAGCGGGTGAAACAGTTGATCGCAATGGTCGGCAAGCCGCATCCACTCCTGACGGGTGAACCAGCCAATACGTCACTCTTTCTGGCGGTGGTGGCATGATCGATTACCTCGCCCTTGAACCGCTGATCGTCGCGCGACTGCGCGAAAAACTCACCGACATCTCCGTCCGCTCCACCTGGGGCGCTCCAAAAATCCAGGAGACCACGGACCTGCCGCCCGCGATCCTGCTCTTTCTGGAAGACGATCAGCCCGGCTCCGTGATCGAGAACGGCGCCTGCCAGAAGATCGAACAGACCTGGCTTTGTCTCGTGGTGGTGAATGATCCCGGCAACGAGGCTGGCCCGCTGATCAGCCGGGTGATCCGGGCGTTGAGCGGCTGGACGCCCGGGGGAGCCAGTTTTTCGACCTTCAAGCGGGTCCGCTCGAACTTCTCCCCGGACTGCTCGGCCAACGGGGTCTACTACTTCCCGTTGGCCTTTTCGACTTCATTCGTTTTCAACATTCAATGACAAAGGAATACACGCCATGCCTTCTTCGCAATGGAGCCTGATTGGCGCCGGAGAGATCTTCATGGGTCCACGCAGCGGCGGCTTGCTGCGCTCCGTGGGCCAGACCAAGGAGTTCAAGCTGGAGGTCAAGGACGAGACCAAGGAGATGCGCGATTACGTCAACGGCGGCGGCACCGCCGACAGCGTGACCGTGATCGACAAGGTGGAGGCCACCTTCCAGTTCCAAAGCCTGTCCGCCAAGAATCTTGCCCTGGCCCTGCGCGGCGCGACAGCGGACGAGGCCTCGTCGGTGGTCACCAACCAACTCCACACCGCCTATGCGGGCGGGTTGATCCCAGTGGATGGCATCGGGCCGACGACGGTGTCGATTGCCGTCTCTCCACCCCCCTGGGTGGCGGGTGCGGTGCGGGTGGCCGGAGATCTGATCAAGCCGACCATAGGTACACACTTTTACCGCTGCAAGAGTTCTGGCACCAGCGCCGCAGCCAACGAACCCACCTGGAAGACCGACGGCACCGACACCACGGATGGCAGCGCAGTGTGGCAGGACATGGGACTCATGATCTTGATTGCCGGCGAGTTCCAGATCAACTCCGCGGGCATCTTCATCCCGGAGACCTCCACCAAGATCGCCGCCACCGGCACGCCGGTCTCCATCGGCTACACCACGACCGCATCGACGGTCGTCCAGACCCTGGTCGCATCCGCCGGCGAGTATCGGGTGCTCTTTGCCGGCAAGAACATGGCCCGGGGCGGCAAGCCGATGAAGGTCGAGCTGTTCCGCACCAAGTTCGGGGTGCCGAAGGATATCTCTTTCCTGGGCGATGATTTTGCAAGCCTCACCTTAAGCGCGAATGTCCTCAAGGACGACACCCGTCTGGGCGAGGATATCAGCGCCTATTGCACCATTTCCATGGCCGAGGAGTGATGACCCATGCGCCGCACCAAATCGATCGAACTGGCGGGGATCACGATCACCGTCCGGGAGTTGCCCCTGGCTGAATTGCGCGTCTGGTTCAAGAGTCTGGACGATGCCCAGGCCGATCTGATCACCGACGGGCTGTTCGAGTCCGCCTCCTTGCGGGATGTCGCACGCATGACGGATCTGGAGCTTGAGGCGATGGATGTGTTGCTGCCCTCGGAGATCGAGGCCCTGCTGGCGGTGTGCCGGGAGCTGAATCCCCATTTTTTCCAACTGCGGGCCAGACTGCGGACGGCGATGCTGGAGGTCGTCCAGACGGCACGGCCCGCATAGAACTGGCCAATCGCCTGGATCGCACGGCCTGCACCCTGATCCGACTGGGACACACCCAGGTGTGGGAGTACCCCTGGGATCTCTTCCTGACCGCCATTGACGAGGCATGCTCCCGGTGACGCAAGAATCGCTCGTTTTCACCATCGGTGTCGATCCCGACTCGATTGCGACCGGCATGGCCAAGGCTCGCGACTTGTTGACCAGCAGCCTCAAGGTCATGGGCACGGCGGCCCAGCGCGAGGTGACGACAATCAATGCCGCGCTCGGCAACATCAAGATGTTCGAGGGGTCGGCCGCCAAGGTCGATTCCCTGCGCACCGCCCTGGCTGCGGCCCGCACCGAATCCGAACGTCTCGGCAACGCCTGGCGGCAGACCCAGGGCGATCTGGCCCGTCTCAACGGGCAGATCGAAGCGGCCAAGAAGGCCCTGCAGGAGCTGCGGGCGGTCCCGGTTAACTTACGCACCGAGGGCCAGAAAGCCGAGATCGATCATCTGGTGCAGTCGATCCAGAAGCTGACCGGGCAGGCCTCCGAACTGCGTGCCTTCTCCACCGGCTTTGCCCGCGACAGCGGTCAGGCCGCCCAGGCGGTCAATCGTCTGAATGCTGAGTTGGCAAACGAGACCGCGAGTCTCTCCCGACTGCGCGGCACCCTGCAGCAAGCCGGCATCGATACCGGCAAGCTGACCGCCGAGCAGGCCAGACTGGTCGAGCAGATGAACCGGGTGGTCACGGCTGGCCGGGATCTGCAGAAGATCTCCCAGGCCAAAAGTATCCTCGGCCTGCCAACTGTCCCGCAGAACGCGGAGCGGGAGGTGACCCGCCTGCAGGCCGCCTACGAACGGTTGCGCGCCAGCGGTGCGCTCTCGGGCGTTGCACTGGCCCAGGCCCACACCCAGATGGTTCAGGGAATCATCGCCGTGCGCAACGGTGCCGATTCGCTCATCGAACGGCTCGGGCTGGTCAAGGATCAGGCGTTGAAGCTGGCCGCAGCCGGGGCGTTGATCGCCTCGGCCTCTAAAGAGGCGATCACTTTCGAGGCCTCCATGGCAAACGTCAAGAAGGTGGTCGATTTCGAGACCCCCAAGGCTTTCGAGGAGATGCGCGACCAGATCATCGCCATGTCGCGGGAGATCCCGATCACCGTCAACGGACTTGCGGCCATCGCCACCACCGGCGGGCAGATGGGCATCGCCGCAGGCTCCATGCGTGAGTTCACGGAACTGGTCGCCAAGATGGCCACCGCCTTCAACCAGACCCCGGAGGAGGTGAGTGCGGCAGTCGGCAAGATGATGAACGTCTTTACCCTGACCGTGCCGCAAACCCGATCCTTGGCCGATGCCATCAACCACCTCGGCAACAACACCAACGCAGTCGAGAAAGACATCGTCGAGGTGATGAACCGCACCGGCGGCATGGCGCGGGTCTTCGGCCTGGCCAATGTCGAGACCGCCGCCCTGGCCACGACCTTTCTCTCCATGGGGTTGGGACCGGAGCGGGCCTCGACCGCCATCAATGCCCTGATGCGGGAGCTTGCCACCGCGCCTACCCAGACCGCCGATTTCAAGGCCGCGTTGTTGGGCCTGGGCATCACCGGCGAGCAGATGGCCGACATGATCAAGGCCGGCCCGCAAAAGGCGCTCACGGACCTTCTGACCCTGATCTCCAAACTCGACAACCAGACCAAGATGAACACCCTGGTGGGCCTGTTCGGCAAGCAGTTCTCCGACGAGATCGTCCAGGTGGTCAACAACATGGCCAAATACAACGAGATCCTGGGCCTGGTTTCTGAGAAGGCCAACTACGCGGGATCGATGCAAAAGGAGTTCAACGAACGGATCAAGACCACCAAGGCGCAGTTGGAGCTGGCCAAGAATGCCATCACCGAGGCCGGCATTGCCCTCGGCAACGGCTTTCTGCCCATCATCACCCTGGGTGCCAAGGTCGTGGCGACCCTCGCCCAGGGGGTGGCCAATCTGGTGAACGCCTTTCCCAATCTCTCGGCGGCTGTCGTGACGGCGGTGGCGGCCTTCTCTGGATTTGGTGCCTTGCGACTGATCTGGTCGGTGATGAGCGGCGGGATCACGGCACTCGGTGTCGCGGTCGGCGGTCTGACCACCCGTGCCATCGCCCTGGTGGCACCCTTTGCCCAGGTCACCACCGGCTGGATCGCCTTGGGCTCGGCAGTGGGTGGAATCTCCAATCTCATGACCGCCGTCACCGCCCGGGTGGCTGGCATGGCGGTGCCGGTCATTACCTTGAGCGGTGCTTTGGGCCTGCTCACCCAGGCGGCCCGCACTCTCATGCTCACACCCCTGGGAATTTTCTTGACCGCCGCCTCGGCTGCAGCCTGGTTGTATTCGAAGGCGACCGAGTCCACCGTCAAGCCGCTTCAGGATTCGGCCAAGGCCATGGGTGATGCGCGCGCCGTTACCGCAAGCAAGATCAAGAGCCTGGAGGATCTGAAATCCACTCTGGAGGCCACCCAACCCGGCACCAAGGCCCACATCGAGGCCGAACAGAAGCTGGCCAACCTCCTGCCTGGAGCCAATCTTTCGATTGATGAACAGGGTCGCGCCTTGGCCCGGGTTGGTGGTGCGGCCCAGGAGAATGGCGACAAGCTCAGAGCCTATCTCGCTACCCTCAAGGTCGAGGAGCAGCAGAATTTCATCCTGCATCTGGATATGCAGGCCCGCGCCTTCCTGGCCGCCCGTGGGGAGATGACCACCTACAGCGACGATCTCAAAAGCCGCTACGGCTTCTCCTCGGATCAGGCCGCCTCGCTCACCCAGGAGTTCTTGTTGAAGCTCGACCGGCTGACCGGTTCGTATGACTCCAACATCGCCAAAGGGGCAGAGCTGCGCCGGCAGTTGGGCGAGACCGAGAACGGCTTCAAGGCTTTAATCCAGGAGGCGATCTCCACCGGCATATCCCTCGATCAGCTCGACAAGGAGCTGGCCAAGATCCGCGTCGATCCCCAGGTGCGGGCACAGATCCTCGACATGTTCACCAGCATGACCGGGAGCATCACCGCCGGCAAGACAGCATCCAGAGATCTGAACGAAGAACTCAAGGCCATGAACGCCACCCTGGCCGGGCCCTTAATCTCGGCCACCCAGGCGATCAACGGCGCCATTGAGGCAGCGGACAAGCAGATCAAGAAATACGACGAGTCGCTTGGCAAATCCCGCGAGACCCTCAAGGCCGCAGTCGATGACGCCACCAAATCCTGGCAGGCAATCGCCGCCTCGGCGGCTCAATCCAACAAACAAATTACCCAGAGCATCGAGGATGGCTTTACCCGGCAGAGGCTCGGACTGCAACGCGCGGCAGTAGATTTCGAGCTTGTCGAGCGTGACAAGGTGGCCAAACTGACCCGTCTTGCCATCGAGGAGAGCCAGGCCAGGATCAACGAGGAGAAACGCTATCTGGCCGAGGCAACCCGCATCAACGATTCCGAGTACCAGCTCAAGATCGCCAACGCCACCCGTTTGAAACAGGATGCGACCCGCCTCGACGAGGAGCGCCTCCAGTCCCAACGCAAGATCTTGGAGCAGACCGAAGCGGCCTATCGGACCACGATCGACAAGCTGATCGGCGAGGAGCAGCGTTTTTTAGAGAACGCCCGACGCCTGAAAGAAGCCTATCACGACTTCCACATGTCCATGGAGGAGCGCCTTGCCCGACTGGACGAAAAGAACATGTCCGAGTCCCAGGCGCGGCGGAACCAGTTGTACCGTTATGAGCAGGAGTTGGCCACGGCCCGGGAGCGACTGCGGGAGGGGGATTACGAAGATGCCCGCAAGCATGCCGAGAAAGCCATGTCCTTGGCGGAACAGACCGCCCATGTGATCAAGGATGGCGACCGGGTCATCGTTTCGGAACATGAAGCAGTGGTCGAGGCTAGAAAGCGGGTGCTCCAGGCCGGCAAACTGGTGCTCCAGGCCAACGAAGAGGAGGCAGAGGCCTCGAAAAAGGCCGCAGCCGCGATCCGCAAGCAGTACGAAAGCTTGGGACAGGATCTAGAGGGGGTGATCGAGCGCATCGACAAGGTGGATGCCGCGCTCTCCCGCGATCACAAGCTGATCCTGACCGCCGATACCGAGAAGGTGAAACAGGCTGCCGCCGAAGTCGACGAGTTGCTGGAGAAGAGGGAGCGGGTCATCAAGGTCAAGGCCGAATTGATGGATGTCTCCAAAGATCTGCAGAATGTGCGCGAAAACATCGCCAACGGCCTGGTCGAGCCGGTGCAGCAGGGGTTTGATAAGATGAAAAAGGCCTTCGAGAGTTTCGCCAGCCTGTTCAAGACCTTCGATCCCACCATCACCTTCGATGTCCGTTCGGCCCAAAGCAGCATCGAGAGCTTGCGGGACAAGTTTACCGGTCTGCAAGAGCAGTTCAAACAGAAGAGCACCTTGCAGATCGATGGCACCAGCGCGGATCCGGCGCTGGTCAAGTTGCAGGAGATCTTGAAGCGGATGGAGACCATCGATGGCAAGCGGATCGAATACACCATCGTGCAACACAATGTGGAAACCCACGCCTCGGGTGGACTGGTCGGCACCATTGCCCGGTTTGCCGGTGGTGGCCATCTGCCCGGCTTCGGGGGTGGTGATCGCATTCATGCTTTGCTTGAGGCCGGGGAGTTCGTGATCCCGAAGGAGGCGGTGCGCCACTACGGCCTTGGGTTGATGGTCGCCATCCAGCGCATGCGTCTGGCCTGGTCGGAGTTGCCAAAATTTGAGTTCGGCGGGATGGTTCTGCCGCGCTTTTCCACAGGCGGACCAATCTGGGAGTATCCCGAGCGAAGATTTCCTCGGATACCCCACGTAGATTGGAATCAATACTCCGGAGGAGACGCTTCGTACCGGTCGTTCAATACGCCGCAAAAGATCGACATCACCCTGAATGGCAAGCAGTTGTCCGGGCAGTCGTATGCCATGGAGGATCAAATCCGCGCTCTGGCGGATACGCTGGTTGATCAATTCAAAACCAGTGCGGACGATCAGTCTCGTGCGCTGATTAACAGCCTGCAAAAGCATCTGGTCGCACGCACCGCCGTTTTGCGGAGATCGCCATGAAACGGCTCGGAGCGCTTATCCTGCCGGAGTCGATCCAGTGGACCGATCGGTACGGCTGGTCGCAGGTACGCCAGTCGCTCGCCCAGACCCTCTCCGGGCGGGTGGTGCTGCATGCCAGGCGACAGATGAATGGCCGCCCGATCACGCTGTTGGCCGCCGATGGTGTGACATGGCTCACCCAGACCGAGGTCGAGACAATCCTCGTCATGGCCGGCCAGCCCGGAGCCTCCTTCGAGCTGCTCTGGCAGACCGATCCGATCCGCGTGGTGATGTTCCGACACCACGATCCGCCCGCTGTCACCTTTCTGCCGATTTTCCCACACACCCCGCCCTATACTGGCGAAATCCGACTCGTGGAGATATAGACCATGGCCATTGCCAACACCGACATCACCTATCGCAAATCCGCCACCGTCAACGACACCACCGCCAACGGCGGTGTGATGGGCGATACGACGGCGTTGATCACCAACAACGTGGCCGAGAACGTCTGGCCGCACATCCCGGAGGCCGAACGGCTGACCGGCTCCACCAAATACCGCAAGGTCTTTGTACGCATCGCCCCGGCCACGACCACCAAGGCCTCCAACACCCGCGTCTTTCTCGACAAGCACACCCCTGGCGATGACCGGATCCTCTTGGCCTGGGCCGGCAATCTGCTTGCCTCCCAGACCGACACCCAGGCCGAGGCGGTTGGCTACATCCGCTTCTACGGCGGGGCCGATCTGAACGCGAATGCGGCTGCCGGTGCCAGCTCCCTTTCCGTCACCGTGGAGCATGTCGCCGATGCCATCTTCCGGGATAATGATCTGATCCGCATCACCAACAAGACCACCTTTAATGCCACGAGCGGTGCCGAGGAGTTCGTGCGGCTGGCCTCGACCAACGCGGTCCTCTGGAACGGCAACACCGCCACGCTCACCTTGGCGCCCGGGGTTACTCTGACCAACGCCTACACCGTGGCCGAAGGCACGCGGGTGCAGTCGGTGATCGAGGTCGGGGAGGTCGAGCCGAGCGTGAGCGGGTTTACCAATAACGGCTCCGGCACCTTCGACAGCCTGAACTACCCCATCACCGGCACCAGCAAGGGCTCGGTCGAGGAGTCCTGGACCCTCACCTTCACCGGTCCGGGCGCCTACTCCGTCACCGGCACCCGTTACGGGATGGTCGACAACGGCACGGTGGCCAGCCGTTTCGCCCCGTCCAGCCCCTCCGGCGCGCCGTTCTTCATCATCGAAACGCTGGCCTGGACCACCCTCTCCTGGACGCCGGGCGACACCATCACCTTCAACACCCACCCGAGCGCGGTGGGCATCTGGGAAAAACGGATCGTGCCCGCTGGGGCCGCCGCCATCGCAGCCAACAGCGCCACCCTGGTTTGCACCCTGCAAAGCGCGTAAGCCATCCCATGGCCACCATCACCGCCACCACAGTCCTGAATTTTGCCTACCCCTCCGGAGGGGGTGGGTCGGACCACGATGTCGTTAGAGACGATGATAATTCCATGGTTTACGACATGCTTTACGACAGCTCTTCTGATGGCCTCGTCGTCAAACTCCAGGAGCTGCTCACCTCCGTAGGCAGTCCGGAAGAGTTGGCCTTGATGTCCAAAATTCTTGACGACATTCAGGCCAACGGTAACGATCCGGCAACCCTGGCCACTATTCAAGAGTTGATGGAAACTGGATTGAGCGGCTTGTTGCAAGACGTCTTGAACGACCTTGAAGCCGGACGGATCGATGGTGCGATCGATAAAATCAAAAGCGCTCTTTCTGACCTGCAACAACCCTCCGGCGATGCGATCGAGATTTCACGCCTGGAGGATCTGATACGCGATGGAGAGAGCCGTTGGGATGCGACGATCAACACTCTCCGCAGCCAACTGGACGAGATGCGACGGTCCGGCATGAGCCGTGATGAACTCGCCGCCGTTGAGAGGCAGCTGGAGGAGGCGATTGCTCATGCAAACGAAGGCGTTGGCCGACTGGATGGGATCATCGCTGGACTCACCGACCAGTTGCAGAATCTGCGCGAGCACGGCGCGACCCGTGAGCAAATCGAGGCGCTCGAAAAGCGGTTGGAGGAGCTGACCTCCAAACCGGGTAGCGGCACCGGCGGGTCTGGCGGCACCAGTACCACCCTCAATACTCCCCAGGTATCGATCGTCCGATCGTTGCCCTGCCTTTTGGATTGCTGGTCGCCGAGGTGGAAGCCGATCAGACCGTTCAATATCTGTTGGATTTTCTCGGAAAGGGGACTTCGGGATTCTCCGGCAGAATGAAGAAAAGCGCCACCAAGAATCTGTTCGCGATCAACTACTCCGTCGGTGTGGGTGAAGTGGCGGTCAATGCGGCTGGCACGGGGGTGGAAGTGGTCTCTCGCGCAGACATGTTCCTCACCGTCAACGCCGCTTACCATGATCCACACGGCATGGACATGGCCGAGACCGCACGTGCGGATCGTCAGGTGGAGTTCATCGACGAGACCATGCCGACTGCGATCAAGAAAAAAGAGGAGGTATTCGTCGAATACGAGGTCTACAAGATCTACCCGAACTGGGACACGGAGAAGAAAGGCACCGACTGGTACATCGACAGAAAGCCCAAAAGGATCGTCTACAAGGTAAGACTGGTTTTCGTGGATCCGAGAACCGGATCCGAGGCTGGCAATGCCGGCTACGAGTATCGCACCGAGACCTTCACGGTCCAGCCACCGACCGGGAACTTCACCAAAATGCCCGACGAGAAATCAGGCACGGATCCTGGCGATAGGCTTTGGGGATGAGCGACAAGAAGCATCAATTGATGGGCTACCCGTTCGCCAGCGATATCACCGTCCGGCTGCGCATTCGGGATGAAGGCGGGACGATCATCTCCCCGGATTCGGGCCGGGTGGCGATCAAGGTGTACTTGAAGAGCGGCACCGACGAATACAAAAAGCCCATCAAAACCGAGATCGCCGCGATCGGTCAGCCGATTTACCAGCCGTGGATCGAGTTCTTGAGCGAAGGATCCTCGCCACCATATTTTCGACCAGTTGCGATAGGAGACTATCTTGGCTACGGCCTCTGGAAGGATGATTTGGTTAATATCGGCCCCTTTTTTCACAATCACCTCACCCAGGCAGCCAGGGACAAACTGGCATCGCTTGGTATCGAGGGTGTTGGTTACAACGCCAAAGGCGAGCCGGAATACAGCATCAAACGGGTCGAATGGTTGGCAATCGTGGCCACCTTGAATGGGGAGATCGATGAATTGACCCGGCAACTGGCCGTTCTGGATCCGGTATCCCCGGCTGCGGCCACGCTGCGCGGTCTGATCGAACAGAAAAAAGCCGAAAAGGAGCACTACTTCCACGGACTGACCACGGTGAGCGAACAGGATCTGCTGCATCCGGCCCAGTACAGCAAGGGTTGGTATGTGCTGCGCATCAAACGGGGCAGGCTGCGTGATCTGTTCGGCATCGAGCGACCGGAGATTTTCTTCATAGTCCTACCGATCAATTCCATGCCGGTCTACGTGCCGTCCGAGTCCGTATCTTACTGCGACTATTTTCATCCTGGCACAATCTATCCGTCTCATCCACTGAATGGCTGGCCCTTCCTGGCGGATGACGGGGTTTATCCGGGAGACCACGACATTCAATTACGACCCTATTACCGTCATGTGGTGTACGGACTTTACTGGAGATAGCGTATGAGTGCGCATCGTTTCTGGCGGCTTTATTTCACGGATACGGAGCACTCACAATGGCTCCAGATTTATAATCTGGAATTCCGGGCCACCATCGGGGGGCCATCGATCTGTACCGAGGGATTGGCATTTGCCGCATCAAGCCTGCAATTCTCCTCGCCTTCGGCGGCGTTCGATGGCGATGACACCACGTCGGTGATCTTTCGGGCTCGTCACTACACCGAACCTCGGATCGATGATGAACACCCGATTATGCTTGGCTATGATCTCGGCGAAGGTCGCGCGTCCGCAGTCGAAGAGATCGCGATCCTTGCGCCCGAAATCCATAGTCACCCTCGAACCTTCAGCCTGCAACACTCCGACGACGGCATTCACTGGACCATCCTGAAACTCTGGACCAAACTGAGCTGGCGCTATTTCTATGATAAACTTGCGGTCTTCTCGCTCGACTGGAGCCTGCCCGCCACCGCCGGTGTGAGCACGGCATTCGGCTACAATCACACCGATCCAGGTCCGCATCGCTACTGGCGGCTTTTCATTATCCGATCGAACTTCGGCGGCTGGTCGGACAGCAACTGGTGCAACGGTGAGGCCAACTATCCGGCCGCCAGCCGGATCGAATTCCGGGCAATCTGTGACGGCCCGTCGATCTGCGTGGGAGGAGCGGGCTTCAGCGGTCCGGCCTCCGGCTCTTGGTTTACGAATAATTTCGACCGCGCCTTTGACGACAACCCCAAGTCCAATTGGTTCTGGGCGGATAGCAACGACTGCCAGAATCCGGTCTGGATCGGCTATGATCTCGGATTTGGCCGCGCCTCCGTTGTCGAAGAGATCGCCTATGTGCCTTCTTTTGTGGATTTCGACCACACCCCCAACACCTTCAGCCTGCAATACTCCGATGATGGCCAGCTTTGGCATGTCCTGAAAAATTGGCACAATCTTGGGATCGAGGAGTGGAAGCGATACCGTCCCAAGATTTTAGCCACGGGTCCGATCCAATACGCCCGCGCCGGGCTTGAAACCATCTACCCGATCGGCGGCGAGGCGATCAGCACACACCGTTTCTGGCGGCTTTTTATTACCCGGTCGAACTTCGGCGGCTGGTCGAACAGCGACTGGTGCACCGGCGAGGCCAACCATCCGATCGCCAGCCGGATCGAATTCCGCGCAGAGTGTGACGGCCCGTCGATTTGCGTGGGAGGAGCGGCCTTCAGCGGTCCGGCCTCCGACGGTCCGGATACGAATCATTTCGACCGCGCTTTCGACGACGACCCTGAGTCCAACTGGGGCTGGATCGATGACAACGACTGCCAGAATCCGGTCTGGATCGGCTATGACCTTGGAGATGGCCACACCTCCGTTGTCGAAGAGATCGCCTATGCGCCTTCCCTGGATATCGCCAACACCCCCAACACCTTCAGCCTGCAATACTCCGATGATGGCCAGCTTTGGCGCATCCTCAAAAATTGGCACAATCTTGAGATCGAGGAGTGGACGCCGTACCACCCCACAATTTTAGCCACGGGTCCGATCCAATACGCCCGTGCTGCCATGGAGACGAGTTATACGGTCGGCGGTGAGCTGACCAGCGTGCACCGTTTCTGGCGACTGCACGTCACCGCCTCCACCTCCACCCGGCCCTATGTCAAAGATCTCCATCTGATCGGTCTACAGATGCGCGCCGTGATCGATGGCACGCCGATCAACGTCAACAACCTCGTCGATGCCAGTCACAACCCGGCGGATGCGGAGTGGCTGTTCTGGGGGCAGTGGGACTGGGTCGCCACCTCCTACTATGGCGGTGATCTCTGGGTCTCGTATGATCTGGGCGAAGGGGTCGTCTCCGATGTCGTCGAGCTGCTGATCAAGCCGCTCCGTCCCGATCGCGCGCCAGCCGATTTCACCCTGCAACACTCCGATGACGGCCTAATCTGGACCATCCGTAAACGCTGGTCAGGTCTGACCTCCCGCGATTGGGAAGACTGGAGTGAAAAGCTGCTGATCCTGGAGGATCAACGCACCTCGGGTGTTGCTCTCAAAACCGCCTACCACCTCGCCAGAACCGGCGCCACTGCGCATCGTTTCTGGCGGCTCTTCATGACCGCCGCAGCTTACGGGACCGGCGACATCAGTCTGACCAAGGTCGAATTCCGGTCGGTCGCGGGCGGCCCATCCATCTGTGTGGCCGGCACGGCGATCGACAGCCATGGTGATGGCGAGGTGGCCAGAAACCCCTTCGATGAGGTGATCGGCGACGGTTTCTACCATGAGAACGAAGATGACTCCGAACTCGACTGGTTCGGACAGATCGGCGGATATATCGGCGGATGGAGCGGGTGGGACGATGAGTCAAGACCGATCTGGGTCGGCTATGACCTTGGCGAGGGCCGGGCTTTCGCCGTCGCGGAGTTGGTTATCGTGGTGCGTGGGCCGGCAGATGCCCCGGCAGCTTTTAGCCTGCAATACTCCGACGATGGGGAGGAGTGGTGGACCATCAAGTCCTGGGAGGTCGATCCTGACACCGAATGGCCCGAGCCCGAGGATGCCCCGGAAGATCTGTTGATCGCCAAGAGTTTCACCGTCGAACCGTTGGTGTTTTTTTTGCCAGTCATCGGCGCGTCCTTGGCCACCCGCTACGGGGTGTTCACGGGATCAGCTTTGGTGCAGCCGCAATATTTTGGTGCCGGTCGGGCTCTTGCCACACCTTTTGCGTTCATGCGAGTGGCGGCCACCGCCCTTGCCACGCCCTACGGCAGCGCGGTCGTAGCCATTAACGGTCTGATCACGCCCTCCGCGATCCTTGATTTCAATCCTGCAGGCGTGGGACTGGTGACCATCTACCGGATCATCGATTCCGACCGGCCTACCGTTGTGCCGCCGCTCGATCCACATCTGATCCATGGCACCCGACGTATCGAGGTGGCATCCGCCGAGATCGGCATGGCCGAAGGCGATTACGGTTGGTCCGGATCCGCCGCCATCGCCGCGTTGGCCGACTTCCAGGCATTGGGTGTGGATGATCCGGTCACGCTGATGCTGGGTGAGACCGGCTTCTCCCTGCTGGTGGACAGCCGTTCCGTCTCGCGCGGCGCCAATTCCGTTGGCCTGACCGTCTCCCTGGTCAGTGCGACGGCAACTCTGTCGGCCCCACGATCGGCACTTATCTCGATGACGCCGGACGCCATCATGACCGCTCGTGAAGCCGCCGAATCGGCAGTGGGCGCCATCGAGTGGTCCATGCTCGATTGGCCGATCCCTCCAGGCCGGATCGCTTTCCACGAGGCCGCGCCCATGGCCATCGCCGAGGCCATTGCTGCCGCCGCCGGAGGTGTGATCGAGACGCTCCCCGATGGCCGCATGCGCGCCCGACACCGTTTCCCAGTCCGGGTGCCGGACTGGCCGAACGTCCTGCCGGACCACATCCTCACTGAGGAGTCCATCCTCTACATCCAGGAGTCCTACCGCCACTTGACCCGCGTGGACCGCGTGGTGGTGCGCGACTGGCAACCGAACGACTCCGGCAGACTCGCCATCGAGCCGGACAGCCGCCCGATGGGCCTCAACCGTGGCTCGCCAAACCTCTATCCAGGCGCTCTGGTTCACCTGCTGGTCCATGCCAGCCCGGATGTGAGCAATGTCACGCTGACCGCCTCGGCGGGCAAACTCTGGCCTGGCGAGCTGCAGCAGTGGCAGGAGACGATCGATCTGGTCTTTGCCGACAAGGCGACGGTGACCCTGCCGGCGCAGGTGATCTCCCTGGATGCCTACCACTGGCTCGGGAATGATCTTGGCGCATTGACGCTTGATGCGGACTGCATCACCGTCACGGCGATCCACTCCGGCTTGTCGGTGGCACGGGTGCAGGTGACCCGGCGCGCCCTGTCCTGGCTTTTCCAGGCACCCAGACTCCTGGCCGGAGAGACGCAATTCCCGATCATCTTTGTGGCCACGGCCACGGACGGCGATTCGCGTGCTGCCGGTGAGATCACCGCTCTGCGCGGCGAGGGTCTGCATCCTGGTGACGACATCCTGGAACCGCTCGCCTCCCACGTCGATGCCCGCCGAGAAAGAGGCCGCGCGGTGATCGATGCCGGCGAACCGTTGCAGGAGGTCACGGTCGCGACGCTTTTCAACGCCGACTTTCTGCCCGGCCAGTTGATCGAGGTGAATGACGCCGCCATGGGAGTCCCGTGGCGCGGCAAGGCCAAATCGGTCCGCCACTCGGTCGGCGATTTTCCAACCACCACCCTCGATCTGGTGCGTTATGTCACTGCTCGATGATCTGCAATCCATCCTCGCCCCGGACCAGCAGGCGCCGGGCCGCATCGTCACCGTGCGTGGCAATGTCGTCCGCGTGGCGACCAGCCTTGGTCTCGTCGAGGCTGCGGCGATGGATGATCTGGTTGTCGGTGATCTGGTAGTGATCCGGGATCGTCGGGCGGAAAAGATGAATCGTGGGCTGGGGCGGGTATTTTATGTTTGATGCAGGGCGCAAGAGGATTCTGATCAAGCCGCGAATTCGGCACAGGAACTCAAGCGGCTTGATGCAGGAATCCAATTTTCAGTTGTCAAAGATACGGTTGGCCGCATGCTCGGCTGGAGTAATCTTGGCGCTTTGATGCGGGAAATTCAAGCGTTTCTTTGGTGCACACCATTCTTTTTCACCATGCCGCCTTGTTATTACTTTTATCTTCAGTAGCATGATTTTCAGAATGCTGTGGAGGTGCAGAAAATTTTGTCTGAAGCAATGAAATGGATTGAAAGCAATCTGAAATACATGTAAAGTTAACCAAAACAGTGAGGATGGCTATCCGATCGGGAGTGGCGGGATCGAGTCATCCCACAAATTCGTCTGCCACACGCGGATGAAGCGGTCAGGAGCGTGGTGGGTGAAAGAATCCGGGAACAGCAGCTCCGGGTCCGATGCGCAGGGCCAACGGGACCTACGAGCGGGTTTTTAACCACTATGCAGCGCAGTCACGCCAGCCTCGTTTGAGGCTCGTTGACAAATAGGGAATGCTCCCGCGAGATGTTGGCCGGACTAGCACCAGTGCTAGCTTCTGTGGGCTGGGAGGTGACTTCCTGCCCACTATTCGAAATAAAGCATACTGAGATAGTTTGCGGTATAGGAGTGATACCATGACTCGATTAGTTGACAAATTCGCCCTCTACATCTTGTGTTTTTCATTAATAATCTTTATAATTATGGTATCAAAAGCAGCTCATGCGTTTAAGCCTGCGCAGTACGAGCATGGGCATCAGCACATCATTCAAAAAATTTTAGGTTCAGGAGGATATCAAGTTAAAAACACATCCAGCTTAACAGACAGGTCAAATATAAAAGAAGAACTTAACGTTGAATATTCACCTTCGAATCCTACGTTAATTTCAAGATTCACTGCAAAATTGAGTAATGGAAACTACATTTATTTTACGCAAGACGCTATTGATTCTGTTATTATTGGCAATACATTGCAAGATAAAGGAAGTGTATTAGAAGGGGTTGCTAAACTAACGCTGCCGGAAGATAGTGAGCTAGTAAAAGGTGCATATTTTTTAGATAAAAATAAGAATGCTATTACCTTAAGATATAATATAGTCACTGTTCCTTTTGCTGGAAATAATTATTCTTTATATCAGTTAGGCGGATTCAACAATCCTGAAAATCACTTTGATGCAGACGCAATTCAAGAGTCCACATCTTCAATCCTTCAAGGAAGAGAGAGAATTGTTGAGCTTCTATATTCATCCCTTCTTAAGGATTCAATAGATGAGAAAGCAGAGCTAATATTAAATGCAAGAATTCAGCTAGGAAGAGTTTTGCATACAATTCATGATTTTTATGCCCATAGCAATTATATATATAAGTTGTTTTTGAGCGGGAAACCCGCGTGTCCAAACGTTAACTGTAAAACCAATTCAGCTTACGACGAAACATGCGTATCTAGTTGTTATTTTCAAAAGATTTCCAGAGAAATTAATAACTGTTCAGAATCTAAGGATACATGTCTTCTTCCTCAGGCGGTATCCACTTGCATGCCTGCAGGCATTCTGAGCAAAAAAAATAATTATCTACCATTGTTTAGATATTATTTTGAGAAGACGACAGATCAATATAGTGGCGTCTCATTCGAGTCTCCTATAGATAACGATAAATACTCTACTGCTTATTTCACTATTATTGCTGGCGCCAAAAATGGAAATAAAGACGATAAAATAGGAAGCAGGTGCGACCATGGCATTAATCCGTCATACTACAGCTTTGGCGATATTTATGAATATAAAAATAGCATGTATAGTTTATTGTTTTATTCTTCAGATTTTACTGTTTATAACTATATATATGCGATGGACGACCCTGAACATCCATTATATTATTTAGCCTCATATGTGGCAGCTTTGCATACTAAAGCATTTGTCGAGAGTGTGGTAAAAGCTATAAAGGTCTATGCAAACAAATCTGGAGACCAGAATCCAGACTATGTGGCTGATAAGATGCTTACCGCTTTGCTCGAAGATGGCGTATTGCCTCAAACAAATGTTGATGACGATCTTGGCGATAACTCCAAACTGACTCAGGATTGGGATGCGTTTATTAAGGATTTTAGGAGTAATCGAGCGTTTACAATAGTTGATTATGGAGATGCAATCAATAGTAAGACGTTCTCATTTGAAGTGCCAGAAAGCGCAAAAGGCTTATTCGTGTTGATTGTGAACAACAACCCAAGTGAGAATGCAAGCGAGGCTGTTGATACTTATTTAGTTCGTCCAAATTTGACACCAGTTCATAAAGGTTTTGATGTTGATGTTAGTACTACAGGATCTTTATCTAAATATAAAATTTTAAAGCCAGAAGAAGTCAAGCCAGAAGAAGGCAAGTGGAGTGGCAAGTGGAGTGTTTATTATACAACCAACAGGACTCAACCTTTTCACTATAAGGTGCTGGTTAAAATTCTTGATGAAAGAGTTGATTTGAAAAGTGCTAAATTTTTGCGAGAGACTGATTCACGTCTGCATGATGTAGATGATCTGGAATTTCCCTATAATGTTTCTATCCCTACTGGCAAAAATATTGTCCGGGTTCAATTGACAGGCGATTATAAGAAGCCAGAATTGGTGATGGAAAGAGTAGGAACATCCGATAATTATCCTGTCCTTGAAACTGTGATGCTGACACTTGTATCAGAAACAGACACGCTACAGTATTATGAAGGAGTCGTTGACATTAAAACCACTGAATCTTTTAGGGTTCGTGTGAATGGTAAAACTTTTGACGGTGTTGACTTTACACGGACTTTGCTAAATCCATACGAAGTATCAGAATTCTTTTCGGTGAATTTTGTAACTGTACCGAAAACATGCTTTAGTGACAACACCAAGCAAGCGCATCAGATCAGTATCTATAACAATAGCACAGAGACGCAGATATACTCCATAAACGTTTTCAATCAAATATACAAAATGGAGGTTGCGCCTAAAAAATTTGACACCAACGTGATTATTACTGAAGGTTCTGATGTTATCGGTAAAGATGATGCTAAGGCTGTCGTAACCGACTCATCAGGACACACCTTAGAAGGATATAACAAGTTTTTCAAGGGAATGGTTTGTTCAGATTTTCATTATGGGTTAAATACGCTCTCATCTATAAAATCCACACTTGAAGGCCAAATAATTGGCGAAAATTTGTCGCTAGACCTTGTTACTAATAAAATTAATTTACCTAGTAGTTATGGAGTTTGTTCGATTAGCTGGGAAATTAATGATCCTTCAATTATTAATCCGTCTGGGGCAATCAATAGGCCATTTTCTGGGATGGGCAATGCAAAAGTCAGTCTTACCGCAACCCTTAAAGTTGGCAACATGTTAGATCAGAAAAAATTTGATCTAATTGTACCTGAATTTACAAACAAAGAACTTAGTGTTTTAGATGTTGACAGAAATAATACTGTCAATGCAACCGATGGATTGCTCATTTCTAGATATATTGAGGGTAATGCGGTTATTGATTCTGATATAAAACTGTCAGGAGTGCAAAATAATTCATCTGTGGTTTCGAACATCAAACAAATAAAGAATTTGTTGGATGTTGATAAAAATGGTGTGGTCAATTCGATTGATGGCGTGTTGATTTTGCGTCGTTTGAATGGGGCATCCATCATTGATACTGGGTTGGTTCTTCCGCCCGGTCAAACCAATGAAACGGTTATTAAATATATTGACTCTTTGATAAAGACGTCTGTTGAAGCGGGGCAGATCAAGATTGCTTCTGAAACGGCGCCAGCCCCTGTACCGCGCACCGGTCAAACGGTTTCCTATGCGGACGGGGATGATGGTGACTTGCAACCCGGTGTGTCTTGGCCAGACCCCCGCTTCACCGACAACGGAGATGGCACGGTCAAGGACAACCTGACCGGCTTGGTCTGGATGAAGAATGCCGACTGTTGGGGCACTCAAACCTGGGCAAATGCCTTGAGCAAAGTTGCGAGTTTGAATGCAGGGTCAGCGAGTTGCTCCGGATACACGACTGGCACCCACACCGATTGGCGTCTGCCAAATCGGGAAGAACTTATCAGCATCACGGATGACAGTCGGAGTAGGCCTGCGTTGTCGTCGGGTCATCCGTTCTCGGGCGTTCAGACCAGCTACTACTGGTCGAGTACCACCCACGCCGGCTACTCCGACGGCGCGTGGATCGTGTACCTCGACTACGGCGACGTCTACAGCTACGTCAAGACGAACAGCTACTACGTCTGGCCGGTGCGAGGTGGACAATGAGGATTGGATGCTTGGATCATTTGAATGATTTCGAGAGGGAGTGCAGAGGGAGAGACTTCTCCCTCTGCCCGCCGGAGGCGGGACTTTGATCTTTTTTTGAATCAACCTGATAAAGGAATGATTATTTATGGTATTTTCTGATCGTCTAGTCATGCATTATCGCGAGTTGAAACAACAGGAACCCGATTGCATTCTGTTGATGCAGGTCGGTGCCTTCATGCAAGTCATGAACGACGATGCCCGCACGTTGGCTAGGCTGGTGGGGTTGAAACTGAAGATGGCGGGGGATGTCGATCATCCCGTGGTGTTGGGCGGTTTTCCATCGTCCGGGCTTGATCTTTATGTGGGAAAGCTGGCACGGGCAGGTCATTCCGTGGCCATTGCCCTGCAAGACGAGAACAAGGAGCGGCGCATCACGGAAACGGTTCGGATCCGGCCATCTTGTGAGGGGAATGTCTGACCATGGCGCGTTATGAGCATTTGCCTATCTTTCGTGCTGCGTTCGATCTGGCCGTGCATATGGAAAAGATCGTTCGCCATTTCAGCCGTTACCACAAATTTACCATCGGCACGGAACTGCGCAATCACAGTCAAAAGGTTCTGTCCCAGGTGATCGTTGCCAACAATACCGTGCAGCGCGAACCTGTTTTGCTGGCCTTGCGGCAGGAGTTGGAGCAGTTCAAGGTGCTGTCTCGGCTCTGTCATGAATCGGGAGGGTTTGCCAGTGTCAAGAGTTATCTTTTTGTTGCAGAACGTATTGTCGATTTGGCCAAACAGAACGAGGGATGGCTGAAGCAGACGACCGGACAAACCACGACTGCACCGGTCCGTTCTGCGCGGCGGGCCGTTTGGTCAGGGGAGACGGGATATGGCCAGAACCGCAACGGCTGAAAGGACGTTGCGGGCGAGCCGGTTCCATTGTGCATCCGTTCCGCCTGCGGTTTGTTGTGCGGGCATTCTGATTCAGGGAGTCGTACCGGCCAGTCGGGCGGATCGGCAACCGGTGATCTTTTCCGGGGTTCTGCCTTGTCAGCTTTGGAAAGGAGAAGTGAACGGATCTGAAAACACGTTCTCGGGCGTTCAGACCAACAACTACTGGTCGAGTACCACCAACGCCGACAACACCGACAACGCGTGGATCGTGAACCTCAACAACGGCAACGTCAACAACAACGACAAGACGAACAACAACTACGTCTGGCCGGTGCGAGGTGGAGAATGGTGATTCCGTCTTCCCTGTTTTCTTTAGAGAATCTTTATCGCGCTTACCGTCAATGCCGTCGGCGCAAGCGCTCGACCCACAATGCCCTGGCGTTTGAAAGCGACCTGGAGGGGAATCTGATCCAACTGCACCAGGATCTGCTCGACAAGAGTTACCAGCCAGGGAAGTCCATGGTCTTTCTGCTGGAAAAGCCGAAGCGTCGGGAGATTTTTGCTGCGGAATTTCGGGACCGGATCGTGCATCATGTTTTGGTGGCGCACCTGGAGCCGAAGTGGGAGCGGCGTTTCATTGCCGATTCCTACGCCTGCCGCAAGGGGAAAGGAACGCATCGAGGTGTCAGGCGGCTGCAACAATTCACGCGACAGATCACCGAAAACCAGACCAGCCCAGCCTGGTACTTGCAATTGGATGTACGCGGATTCTTCATATCCATCAACCGTCACATCTTATTTGACCGTTTGACAGCCAGGGAGCACGATCCGGATGTTTTGTGGTTGTTGAGGCTGTTCGTCTATTACGACCCGGTCCGTGAGTGCCGTTTCCGATCGTCTGACCGAGAGGATTTTTTGCGGCTACCTGCGCACAAGACCTTGTTCAAGGCAGAACCCGATTGCGGACTGCCCATTGGCAATCTGACCAGTCAATTCTTCGCCAATGTCTATCTGGATGCTCTGGATCAATTTGTGAAGCATGAACTCAAGGCGCGTCATTATGTGCGTTATTGTGATGATTTCGTGTTGATGAGCCAGAGTCGGGATGAACTGGTTGGGTGGTATTCCGCCATTCAGGCGTTCCTGGAGACTCGATTGCGCTTGCAATTGAATGGCAAGAGCCGCTTGCAACCGATTGGCAATGGTATCGACTTTCTGGGATATGTCGTGCGTCCCTGGTATCTGCTGATTCGCCGCCGGGTCGTCAACGCCCTGCACGAACGGTTGTCGCGGGCTTCCGGTCAGCTTGCCAGACAAGGGTTGGAAGTTGGTGAGTGCACGCGTGGCCGCAAAGTCTACCCCTACCCATGGGAGTTGCTGGAAAAAATTCGTGCTTGGCTCACATCCTATCATGGCCATTTTTACCATGCCCTCAGTGAACAGCCCTGGTTGAAGCATGTCGCACGACATGCCTGGCTTAAGGAATATTTTCGGACCGATGGCAACCGCTTCGTGCATCGTTTGCCAGAGCTATGCCATGTCCGTTCGGTTTTTCAGCAAAGACGATGGTTCCAAAAATTGTTGCCAAATCATGTGCTCATGATCCAGTTCGGTCCTTGCTGGGAGTTGACCGGGCAGCAGGTTCATTCGGCTCCGTGGTCTTTCTGGTTCGACAAGCGACTTTCCGGGGAAACCTTGAAAAAGGTGGCATTCTGGTTGTGGAAAAGCGGTGTGCTTGTGGCCTGGATTGGAGAGACAGGGACGTCAGTCACTACTGTGCGCGAACGGAAGGTGATGGAACGATGGGAAGGCACGCATCATGCGTTTTTGCAAGAGGTGACCGGATGAACAAGACGATAGCGATTCCTGCAGGAAAATTTCACTATTTTTTATGCCATTTGATTGGGATGTATCTTTTCTCCGTTACCCTTTCCTGGGCGGCGGATGTGCCAGCCCCGGTGCGGCAGAGCGGTCAATCCACCTCTTATGCTACGGGCGATGATGGTGCCTTGAAGAAGGGTGTTGCCTGGCCGGGTCCCCGCTTCACCGATAATGGCGATGGCACGGTCAAGGACAACCTGACTGGCCTAGTCTGGATGAAGAATGCCAACTGTTGGGGTGGTCAAAACTGGGCCAATGCGTTGAGCAAGGTGGCGAGTCTGAATGCAGGTTCAGTGAGTTGCACTGGATATACGACTGGCACTCACACCGATTGGCGCTTGCCGAACAAGCGTGAATTGATATCGTTGATTGATTCCAGTCAACATAGCCTCGCGTTTCCGTCGGGTCATCCGTTCTCGGGCGTTCAGGCCGACTACTACTGGTCGAGTACCACCTACGCCGGCTTCACCGACGACGCGTGGATCGTGCGCCTTTACAACGGCTACGTCGCCAACTTCGGCAAGACGTACAGCTACTACGTCTGGCCGGTGCGAGGTGGACAATGAGGATTGGATGCTTGGATCATTTGAATGATTTGGAGGGGAGGGTGCAGGGAGGGGAGACTTCCCCTCCCTGCCCGCCGGATATCTGATCAAGAATGGTGGATCGAGTCCCCCTTAAAATTCGTCTGCCACATGGATGGCTTTGAGACGTGATGCAATGTCGAGAGAGTGGCCTGCGTTCATGCAACTGCATGTGGAGTACCATGGGATCGGATTGCATGGTTCACGATCCTGTTTTTCAACAGACTATCGGGAAGCGATTCATGAGACAAGCATGCAGATTGTTTACAGTTCTTCTTTTCATGCTGTTGTCGATCTCCATCCAGTTTTCTGTTGTTGGTGAAGCGATTGCAGCTGGTGGAGGAGGTCTGTATTTGTCAACCAGCGGATCGGGTCCGTTTTTTCCTGGTGATGTTGTTGAAGTCACTGTGGCCATCTCGTCCAACAGCGCCACACAAATCAATTCTGCTGGAGTTGTTGTACAATGGGACAAGAATATTTTTGCCTTGGATGCTTCCTCTTCGCGTGGGGAGACAGCGGAGAACGATCCACATCAGACACAATATTTGGATGGAAATACAGGCCATAAGATCAACGATGACAACAACAGAATCGGCTTTCTGATGACTCCAGGCAAATGGGATGTCATGGATTTGCGTGATTCTGACTTGGATACGGATCTTGATGTCATGTATTCTGTAAAGAATCAACGGTATTTTAATTATACACGCACAGATCCAATAGCTCAATCCGGGAATGTTATTACACAATACAATTTTTTTTCCATAAAATTGTTGGTCAAGAAAGCTCCTCAATCCTATCAATCAGAAATGATTGCAAAATTGGTTGCGATTTCAGATAACGCCGGATCCGAATATTCGTCGTATGTCTCTTCGAGCATGGTCATTCCTGTTTCAGACAGGACCATGCCGCTCACCGGCGTGATCAAGAACGCCTCTGGCACGGGGGTTGCCAACCTCCTGGTGCGTCTGCTGCCGGAGTTCGATCCAACCAGCGGCACCATGGGCAGGTATCTGGAGACTGTTACCGATGCCAACGGCCACTACAGTTTCAACGCTAAACAGGGACGCTATCGGTTGGAGTTGGTGACCTCCTATCGCGATGGTTCCGGAAATCTGGTGACCATTCCTGACAATCTGATGGGCGGGTTTGTCAATGGCAAGGGTGGGGTGATCAACGGATGGGATGCGGCTTCGGTGTTGCAGTTCTCCGACACCACGCAACTCGATGCCACGCTGGATACCGCTTTTACCTTCTCCGGCGCGGTCAAGACAAGCGATGATAAACCGGTCGCCGGTGCCCACGTCATCATCCACACCCTTGACTGGGAGGTGGTGAGCAAAGCCAAGTCCCTGGCCGACGGTTCGTTCACCGCTCTGGTGCGTCCGGGAATGGAGTACCGGGTGTTGGTGTTCCCGGCTTGGTGCGAGGCGGGCAACAACGATGTCACGCAAGGATGTGGCACGGGGCAAGTCTCATTCCTGGGCGGTCAGTGGGTGCAATCGGGCACCACTGGCGATACGCTGAATGGTACGGTGACCCCCGGCGATGACGCGATCGCGACCAAGTTGAAAGCGGACAAGTCGCTGGTGTTGGCGGTGAAGGTCGATCTCGGCCAGAAGGTGATGGGCCGGGTGGTGGATGGCACGGGTGTCGGTATGGCCTACGCCTGGGTGGATAGTCCGGTGGGTGGCGTACCGACCGATGCCAACGGCTATTTCACGCTCACCATCCCATCGAGCGGTCTGCCGAGCGGATTCAAGCTGTCGGTGCATCCGGGCGGTCACGAGGATCCGACCAGTCACGCCTGGGTGCCGGGCACGGCCTTCATCGGCGGTGATGTAACCGGGAATACCACTTCGGGCTTCTCTTTGATTGGCGATCCGACAGCAGCAACAATCTTGACCGCATGGCCAGCGCTGGCGTTGGGTGATGCGGGCAAGAATGGATTGAAGATCGTGGTAGGCGGCGGGATCACGATCCAGGGTTCGGTCAAGGATGGCACCAACGGCTTGGCCAACATCTGGGTCAATGCCCACGCCGTAGGTGGCGGAGAAGGGCAGGAGGGGGCGAGTAAGAGCGATGGAACGTTCTCTATTCTGATTCCTGCGCCAGCCTCCGGATCCACGGTTTGGTATGAAATCGCGCCGTGGAGCGATCGGTATCTCATGCCTGATCCGCTGTTGGTAAGCGTGACCGCAAGCGGTGTCAGCGGAGTTTACGCGATCGACAAGGCCAAATCGGTCGATTCAACCGGTTTGTACAAGCCTGTTGCCGGTAGCAGGATCGGCATGGCCACGACGGTTGATTTCACGATTTCGACTGGTAAAACAATCTCGGGGCGGGTGACGGATGCCAGCAACAACGGCCTGCCGTGGACCTGGATCGACTTCCACACCCAGGATGGCGGCAAGTATTTCGGCGCTTTTAGCGACGAGAATGGCAACTACAGCCTGACCGTGGCCCCGTCGCAAAGTTACGTCGGCGTGATCTGGGGCGGCAAGGGTCAATATCGCACAACCTTCTACAAGAACGCCGCCAAGGAGTCCGATGCTACACCAATTGTGGTTGGTACGAGCGATTTGGCGGGCATCGACTTCCAGCTCGATTCTGGAAGCAAAATCAGCGGTACGGTCGC
>JAMOBI010000059.1:0-32131 GCA_039908105.1 Magnetococcus sp. YQC-9 | reverse complement strand
GCTGGCCCGTGCGAACACTGCGTACCAAGGGCGAAAATGGAAAATGGGAATCCCGAACACCAGCTATGGCTGCAGGTCTCGCTGACCATGTCTGGACGGTTCATGAGTGGATTTCATTTTCATCCCGACCTGCCAGGTTAACGTAAGGCACAACCCAAAATCCTGGATTCTACGTTTCCGCGTTGCCGGACGTGACCGGACCATGGGCCTGGGGAGCGTGCAGGATGTTTCGCTGGTCGAAGCGCGATCCAGGGCAACAGATGCCAGACGATTGATTCAATCGGGCATCGATCCGATTGCCCAGCGCCAGCAAGCGCGCATCCAGTCCGAAGCCGTCCGGACGACCTTCAAGGATTGCGCCCTCGCTTTTGTCAGGCGACAGGATACTGTCGTGCTGGTACCTGCGACATGAACCGGAGAATAATCATCAGCGTCCCGGTTTGCCTCGGGCCTGGGAGAAGGCCGCAGCCATCGCATTGTCTGTCTGCGGCACAGGAGGCAGATGCGTGGCGACCGGACGCGAGCGATCCGCTCTCCCGACTGGTTGCGTGGCGGGCGCATCATCCAGCCGCATAGACAGCGCAATGCGGCGCCTGGGTTTGTCCACCTCCACCACCCGCACCTTGACCACCTCACCAGCCTTGACTACGCTGTGCGGATCTTTCACGAACTGGTGCGCCATGGCCGAAATATGCACCAACCCATCCTGATGCACCCCGATATCCACGAACGCCCCAAAGTTGGTCACGTTGCTCACGACACCTTCCAGGATCATGCCCGGTTGCAGATCCTCCAGACTCTCCACCCCTTCGCGGAAAGTGGCGGTACGAAACTCCGGGCGGGGATCCCGGCCCGGCTTCTCCAGCTCGGCCAGAATGTCCTTGACCGTGGGCTCACCGATGCGCTCATCCACAAAATCCCGAGGAGAGAGCTCCTTCAGCAGTGTGTGATTGCCGATCAAACGATCGATCTTCACCCCAACCCGGCCCAGAATTCGCTCCACCACCGGATAGGACTCCGGATGCACTGCGGAAGCATCCAGCGGTGTTGCGCCGTTGCGGATGCGCAGAAAACCCGCCGCCTGCTCGAAGGCCTTGGGACCGAACCGGCTCACCTTGAGCAGCGCCTGCCGGGACAGGAAAGGGCCATGAACATCCCGAAAGGAGACGATGTTTTTGGCCAGGGTTTTGTTCAGACCCGAGACCCGCTCCAGCAACGGCGCCGAGGCGGTGTTCACATCCACCCCCACCGCATTCACCGCGTCCTCCACCACGCCGTCCAGCGCCTCTGCCAGACGCTTGGGCGGCACGTCGTGCTGATATTGGCCCACGCCGATGGCTTTGGGGTCGGTCTTCACCAACTCAGCCAAGGGATCTTGTAGTCGGCGCGCAATCGAGACCGCCCCGCGCAATGATACGTCCAACTCCGGCAGTTCCCGGGATGCGAACTCCGAGGCCGAATAGACCGATGCGCCCGCCTCGTTGACCACCACGCCCCGCAAACCCAAATCCGGCATGGCCCGGCTCAACTCGGTCACCAGTTTTTCCGTCTCGCGGGAGGCGGTGCCATTGCCGATGCTCGCCAGCCGGACGCTGTGCCGACGGGCCAGCTCCGCCAGTCGCGCCATGGCCTCCCGCCATTGGTTGCGCGGCGCATGTGGATGGATCGTATCGGTGGCCACCACCTTGCCGGTGGCATCCACCACCGCCACCTTCACACCGGTTCGCAAACCCGGATCCAGACCGATCACCGGCGTCATCCCCGCCGGAGCAGCCAGCAGCACCTCCTTGACGTTCCTGGCAAACACCCGGATCGCCTCCTCGTGGGCGCGCTCCTGCGCCTGCTTGAGCAGATCGTTCTCCAGGCGCGGTTTGAACTTCTTGCGCCAGGTCTGCCGCAGCGTCTCCTCCATCCAGCCATCGCCAGGTCGCCCCCGGTTGGCAAGCCGGAAATGGCTGCGCATGACTCCCACACAGGTGACAGCCTCGCCCAGAACACCGTCCAGCTCTTCCGGGTGATCCAGAGAGAGACGTAAAACCCCCTCTTCCTGGCCGCGCAGCATGGCCAGTAGCCGATGGCTGGGCAGCTTTTTCAGGGCTTCGCCAGAGGCGAAGTAGTCCGCAAACTTGGCACCCTTCTCCTCCTGCCCCTTGACCACCCTGGAACCCAGGATCCCCTGCTCCAGGAACTGCTCCCGCAGCTGTCCGGTCAACTCCGGGGATTCGGCGAAACGCTCCATCAGGATCTCACGCGCCCCATCCAGAGCCGCCTGAACATCGGCCACCTTCTTCTCTGGATCGACAAAATCCCGGGCCAGCAACTCCGGTGGCTGGTTGGGATCCTTCAACAGTTGATCGGCCAGCGGCTCCAGACCCGCTTCCATGGCCTGCGCCGCCTTGGTGTGGCGCTTGGGACGGAACGGCAGATAAAGATCCTCCAGCCGGGTGCGGGTGTCGGCAGCCAGAATCGCCTGTTCCACCTCCAAAGTGAGCTTGCCCTGTTCGCGGATGCTATTGAGCACCGACTCGCGGCGTGCTTCCAGATCCCGCAATTGGGCGAGACGTTCATGCAGCTGGCGCAAATGGGTATCGGTCAGGCCGTGGGTGGCCTCCTTGCGATAGCGGGCGATGAAGGGCACCGTGGCCCCTTCGTCCAGCAGGGCAATGGCGGCGGCAACCTGGAACTCCCCAACGTCCAGTTCCCCGGCGATCTGTTGCGAGATGGTTTTCATGGCTGTGGTAACGCAAAAGGTGAAGGCGGTTGCGATGCAATCACTTCGGTGAATTGATTCGGTATGATCTGTAGAGTTTGATGGTTTCTGTTTACATCTAAAGATCTTATATAACGGGCATTGAGATGTCAATGTCTGCGTATTCAACCCGATCCAGGGTTCCCATCCTCAAGAGCATCCGAATAATCTGCTTGAAGAAGGATTGCTCCTGGGAGGGAGATGGTTTTCCGACTCCCCACAAAAATGGATCAGGTTCTTGCCAAGATCGATTTTTAGTACTTGAACTGGCTGTTTCGTGCCAACAGGTCAACAGAATTGATTTGAGAGTTTGGACGTTTCGCTTAAACCGCACCTGCTTTGGAATGCGTAGTTTTTTGCAAAACTGCGCGCCGCCTTCGTGAGCGTCGTTTCCAAAAAGCGGAAACGACGCTCACGAAGGCGGCGCGCAGCGCATTTTTCGCAAAAGGCGCGAAAAATGCTTCTTTGTGAAGAGCGCGCTAAAGTCAAAAACAAAGTCCCAAGGGCTTTGCCCTTGGATCCCACCAGGGGGATAATCCCCCTGGACCCCTAATAATGGAACTACGCATCCCGTGATGGTTGCGGTTTAAAGCTGGTTGCGGTTTAAGCGCCATTGGCCCACGGCATGAGCAAGCACGACGATCTTTCCCACCGACTTTATTCCCACCCGAAACTGCTGGGGATATGTCGAAGCCATCGAATCGGTGTGCATTTCCTTTGAGTGCGCTCACCAGTGAGGATAAAATGGTGTCGTGTTGTTAGTCGGAACCGGTCGTTCATGTTCGGTTCTCTTGTGTGCGTCCATCAAACGGTGTCGTCGTGATGTCCCAGATCGGTCAACGCATTGCGAATCGTCTGAATGCCAAGGGAAAACTGTGCGTCTCCCGGAATGAGTTCTTCAAGCTGATCGGCGTGGTTCTGGCGCGTGAGCTGGGGGTCTCCCCCAGCGATTCCGTCGCTGCCTTGAATGATGCGTTGCGGCGTCATTGTGACGAGGCGTTGCGCGTCGTTCAGGGGGGACGCACCCTGTATGTGGCGCTGAATCTGCCGGACGAGGCATTCCTGCTCGACAAGGCCAGACGATTGACGACCTTCACCCCGGCGCAACTGGCCCTGAATCTGCCCATGCCCAAACTCCGCGTTGCGCCGGCCCTGACGCGATTGTTGGAGTCCGGCGCGATGATCTGCGTGGGTCTGAAAGCCGATTTCACCCCTGTACTGCGTCTCTCCGAACCCGACAAGCCAACGAAAATTCCGCCAGAACCCGCATCCATGACCATGCCGGACGCGGATGACGAAACCGCCCTGCATGGTGCGTTTCAGGAGATCGGACAGGGCAGGAATTTCGTTGCCATCCACCGTTTGCGCGCTCATCTCGGCTGGGAGCGGGAGCGTTTTGACCGGACCATCCTGCGCTTGCAGGTCGCCGAGCGGATCCTGTTGAACATGGGGGATCCCACTCGCTTGACCCGCGCCGAGTTGGAGAACGCCTTCCAGGACCGCAACGGCATGCGCTATCTCACCCTCAACTGGCTGGACCCCTGATCTTAATGAACGCCGAATGGGTGCGTGATCGCTTGATCCAGAAGAATCCGCTGGCTTCGGTGGCCGCCGGTTCCCCCTGGGAACGGGTCGGGGTGGATGTGCCGTCCATCAACCTCATCCCCTTCGAGGGGGTGATCCGGCTGTATCGGCAGCTCGCCCGTACCCCTGGAGAGCCTCTGGCCGCGTTGCTGCTCGGCGAGGTCGGAAATGGCAAAAGCCATCTTCTGGCCCGGCTGCGTGCAGCCTGCCAGCAGGAGAAACAGGCCGGCGCGCTGGTCCTGGTGACGCCACCCGAGAATGGCACGACCCCTTTCCGCTATCTTCTGCGGGAGATCGCCGATGGCCTGCGCCGCCCTGCGGACGAAAAGGGGGATCTTGCCTTCTGGCATCATCTGGCTGCCCTGCTGATCGTCGAGAGCCGGGAATCGGGTCGTGACCCGAAACGTACGGATCAAGAGTTCCGTCGAATTCTCAAGGCGATGCGGCATGGAAAAGGGTCGCCATCCAAGTGGTGGCAACAGCTGCGCACCGCTTCTTTTCTCGATGCCTTGCCGCCGGAGGTCTTTGATGTGGCAGAGGTTCTGGTTCGTTGGCTGCCCACCGCGCCGGAGGTGCGGCGGGAGGCCCTGGCCTGGTTGCGGGGCGAGGCGGTGTTGGGCGGTCGGCTTCCGGCTCGTCTGGAACGATCCGAGGCCAGCCTGGAGGAGATCGAGGAACAGTCGCGCGCCAGGCTGATCGTCCTGGGGGCGCTGTTGGGAGCCGTGCGGCGACCGCTTCTGATCTGTTTTGACCGCCTGGAGGATCTGCATACACCGGCGCAACATGCGGCCATGGATCGGATGCTCACCTTTTTGGTGGACCGGATGGATGCCGCTTTGCCGGTGGTGCTGGCGCGTGGGCAGTTCTGGGAGACGTTGCGCCTGGAGCGGTGGAACGCCCAGATCGTCGGACGCCTGGAGAGCAACCGTTTCGAGATGACCGGCTGTTCCCGCGCCGAGGCCGAGGCGCTGGTGCGAGGCCGGTTGGAGTCGGTTCTGGGCGGGGAGGGGATGAGATCGCTCTTTTTCGACCCGGTCACGCTGCTCGAAACGCTGGCTCCGGGTCGCAACGCCCCGCGTATTGTCTTGACCCTGGCCAACCGACGTCTGCAAGAGCTTCTGGAGCTGCCAGCTCGGGTTGCCGAAGATCCGGAGTCGCGATTGGCCAGAGTCTGGGAGAGTCTGACAAGCCCCGCGCATTCCGCCCATCGGCGTGCCGAACCCATGCGTCCCGAACGGATCCGACAGGTGTTGCGGCTCTATCTGTTCGGCAACGACACGCCATCCGAAGCGGAAGAAGAGACGGCACTCTCCCTTGAACAACCCCCGCAAGCCGGTCGTCCGGCGCGGCTCTGGCTGGTGGAGCCGCTGTTTCATCCCAAGGCGGTGATCCACAGCCTGGAACAGGGCTTTGCCTGGCTTGAACGCCATCCCGGTGGACAGATCACCTACCTCCGCGATGGCCGGACTTCCATTCCAGCAGCTCCCAAATGGCCGGAGACCAATCGCCAGTTGCGCCGTTTCCAGGCGCGCGGTGGACGTCTGTTGCCGCTTTCCGGCGAGCGGATCGCGCGCTGGCATGCCATTGCGGAGTTATATGATGCTGTCCGTTATGGAGAGGTGACCTGGATCGATGCCCAGAATCGGGAACACCCCGTGCCTCTTGCTGTGCTGAACGATTTTCTGCGGTTGCATCTGTCCACCGAGCAGACGTAGTGGGGCAACAAAGCTGATTTGACAGCCTGGCAGATGTTGTTTTACTGGTGAAAAAACAGAGATGGTCTGGGAGATTCCTCTCCCAGGGTTTTGCTTTTGACTTTAGCGCGCTCTTTGAAAGAAGCATTTTTCGCGTTTTTTCTAGAAAAATGCGCCGCGCGCCGCCAAGGCTTCGGGATTGTTTTGCGCCTTTTGCAAAACAATCCCGCGAACATGGCCTCGGATCGTCTGTTCGAGGCCAGAACGATCAGCGGCAAACCCCGCTCTTTTTTTTTACCAATAAAGCGAAACTTCCAAGCTGTCAAATCAGCCTGGTTGATCCACCAGGCGCAACCGTTTGAGTTTGCGCCATAACGAAACCCGGTCGATGCCGAGGATCGAGGCGGCCAAGGTCTGATTGCCACCGGTTTCGTTCAACACCCAGCGGATGTAGTCGGACTCCAGCTCCTCCAAGGTGGGCGAACCGCCCGGTCGACGGTGAAAGGCGCGGATCACCCCAACGCGCAGTTCATCCGGCCAGTGCGATGCATCGATCTCCTCTCCTTCGCCAAGCGCCACGGCACGCTCAACCAGATTTTCCAACTCGCGGATATTGCCGGGAAAATCATACTCGCGTAGCAAAGCCATCGCCTCGGGGGCGATGCGCCGCGCCGGGCGCTCCATCCGATCGGCTCCGCGCTTGAGAAAATGGTTGGCAAGCAAGTCGATATCACCACGTCGCTCTTTCAAGGGGGGCACCGCTAGGGTGATCACGTTGAGGCGGAAGTAGAGATCCTTGCGAAACCGCTCCTGGGCCACCGCTTCGCTCAAATCGCGATTGGTGGCCGCGATGAACCGGGCATCGACCGGAATCGGTCGGGTTCCGCCCACACGCCAGATCTCGCGCTCCTGGATGGCCCTTAGCAGTTTGACCTGCATGGCCGGGCTCATTTCGGTCACCTCGTCCAAAAACAGCGTACCGCCGCGAGCGCTCTCCATGAGTCCGGCCTTGGCCTGGATTGCGCCGGTAAAGGCCCCCTTTTCGTGACCGAACAGTTCGTTGGCCAACAACTCCTCGGTGAAGACGCCGCAGTTGACCGCCACGAAGGGACCATCGGGCCGTCCGCCATGGCGGTGCAAATCCCGGGCGATCAGCTCCTTGCCAACGCCGCTTTCGCCGGTGATCAGCACATTGCAGCCGGTCGGCGCGATCTGGCGTGCGGTTTCCAACAGTTTGAGCATGCCCGGATCGCGGGTGATGATCGGTCCCGGCTGCCTCAAGCCGTGAATCTGCTCCTTCAAGCGTCGGTTCTCGCGTTTGAGCAGCACCTTGGAGACCGCCTCGCCAACCATTTTGCGAGCCTCTTCCAGGCGATAGGGTTTGGCAATGTAGTAAAAGGCCCCTTCACGCATCGCTTCGACTGCGGATTCCAGGGTGGCAAAGCCGGTGATCAGGATCACCTCGACCTCCGGGTGATGGGCCTTGCAGTGGCGCAGCAGACCCATACCGTCCATTCCTTCCATGCGCAGGTCGGTGAGCACCACCTCGAACGGTTGACGGGCCAGCAGGTCGCAGGCGCGTGTGCCGTTCTCCGCCGTGCTGACGCGATACCCCTCCTTGCGCATCACATGGGCCAGGTTGCGTGCGGCGATCGTCTCGTCATCGACGATCAGGACAGCTCCGGTTGAGTTGGTCATCGTAGCGACTAAGACTCCTGCCATCACGGGGGTCCGGAGGCGATGATCGCCCCCGGTGGGGTTCGGGGCAAAGCCCCGAAGTTTGGCCGTTGACTTGAACAGCACCCATTTTTACCGTGGAACTCGTGCTTTTGGAGTTCCACGGTCGGGGGGTGAGAGGGATCTCCCCCCATCATGCAAGTTTGGATGCGTCGTTTTTCGCAAGGCCGCGCGCGGCGCATTTTTCGCAAAAGACGTGGAAAAATGCTTCTTTTGAAGAGCGCACTAAAGTCAAAATCAAAACCTTGGAGGCTCTGCCTCCAAACCTCCGCCGGGGACCTTCGGTCCCCGGACCCCTGTAAAAGTTGAAACTCTATTCACTGCCCGTTGCCCGCCTCCCCCCTCACCGGCAACCGCACCACGAAACGGGTTCCCTTGCCCAACACACTCTCCACCGCAATGCACCCCTCATGCTCCTCGATCACCTCGTACACCACCGCCAATCCCAAACCCGATCCCTGTCCCACCGGCTTGGTGGTAAAAAACGGATCGAAGATGCGCGCCAGATCGGCCTCGGCGATCCCTGCGCCATTGTCCACCACCTCAACATCACACCAGGGTGGCTGACAACGACAACTGGCAAACCAGCTCTCCGGATCGATCGGTCGAACGGCCAACGGATGGATGACGCGGATCATCACTTCGCCCTCATCGGCAATGGCGTCAACCCCGTTTTTGATCAGATTGATGAACGCCTGATGCAACCGTCGTCGATCGCCCATCACCAGAATTTCAAATGGGATTTCCCGCCGCACCTTGATCCGCGCCGGAATGTTCCCCTTGCTGAAACGGATCGCCTCCTCGATGGTCTCGGCCAGCGGTACGGGTGCACGCTCAAAGGCGCGATCACGCGCCAGATCGAGCAAGGATCGGACAATATCACGGGCGCGCCGGGTCTGCTGATCGATCTGCTCCACCAACTCGCGCCGAAAGTCGGGATCTGCGGAGTCCAGCTCTTCGGAGAGAATTTGACTGGAGGTCGAAATGTTGGAGAGCGGATTATTCAACTCATGCGCCACGCCGGAAAGCAGCGTTCCGAGCGAGGCCAGCTTTTCCGAACGCAGCAAATGCTTCTGCCGCAGCCGCAACTCCCCGAGCACCCGGTTGAAAGCGCGGGTCAAGGAGATGATCTCCTGATCGTTCGAGGGGATGTTAATCTGGCTGAACCGCCCCTCCGCCACACCGGCCATTGCCTCCTCGATCTGGCGCAGCGGTTGGACGATTCGCCGGGAGAGCGTGGCACCCAACAGCAGAATCACCCCGATCACCACCACCATGGCCGCCAACAACAACAGCCGATGGCGCTCTAATGCCTGATGCAGCACCTGACGTTCGGATTCGGCTTGAGAATCGGCCAAGGTGACCAGCGACTTGCCGAGGCTGCGCAACCGGCTCTCGTCCCACTCCGGGCTGATCGAACCGTTCGATGTGAGCGGACGGGTCAATTGTTCGTATTCGTCGAGCCAGCCGCTGGCATCCCGCAGCTCCGGCTTGGCAACCACTCCCAGCGATGCGGCCCGTTCCAGATCCAAACGCACCCGCTCCACGTAGTGCAGCAGCTGTTCCTGATCGCCAATCTGCTGATAAAGAAGAAAATTCTTCTCAAAACGCCGCATCTCCAGCACATCGTTCAACAGCTTCTCGAACTGCTCTCCCGTAAACAAACGCAACGACAGCAGCCGCAGCTCGAACAGCGTGAACAGGCTCAAACCCAAGGCAAGGGCGCTGATCAAGGCATAGCCGTACAGCGCCTTGCGACGCAGAGAGCTTGGCGGCATGGCAAAAGTGCTCCTGGATCCTGAACATGGCTGAACAGACGATGTTGCATTTTGCAAAAGCCTGTCGCATTTGGCAATTTCTTTTTCCGGTTGTACTAAATATTTAACAACATTGTAATTTTATAAACCGTGTAGCGGCTCCAACGCCGATTCCTCTCGGGTGGTGTTGCATTCTGAAATGAAGGGTTCAGTCGATTCAACGGGCCATTTCAGACAACCCGTTGAAATAGCATATTTTTATACAATGGCATGCCAGATGCCATTGTATCCATAACAGGCAACAGCTCAAGCCATTGAATCTCAAGTCCCGTTATTTATGAAAGGGTCTGACCATGAAACCCACCACCTTATCCCATTTGGAGCGCCTCTGGCTGGCCGTGACCTTTGCCGAGGCCGGTGAACCCGATCAGGCGCTCGCCCTGCTCGCCCTGCTCGCCACGCCCGAGGGCCGATGGGATACTGCCGACCCCTCGGAAGTCATGATCACCTCGGGTGAAGTGCAGACCGCGCTGCTGCCGACATGATCAGCCTGCCGCCGTTGGAGCAGCTGTTGACCGCGACCACCTTTGCCGAAGCCGGGGAGTTCGATACGGCCCGGGAGATGCTGCGGGCTGAGCGCGAGATTCTGCTGGTGGTGAGCCATGATCCACCGCAAGCCGGCATTCTGGCCACCGCGCGCTCAATGATGGAGCGTCTGGATGCCGGCGTGGCGATCCTGCTGGCCGCGCCGACAGCCGTACCCTCTGCGGATCTGCACCATTTTTTGAACGAGATCCGATCCAGGGGCCGCTCGGCGCGGGTGATCCACCAACCCGGCATCTCCTGGCGAAGCGTGCTGACCCATGCGCGCGAGGTCTCCGGAATCGTCTGCATTTTAATCGAGTCGTTGGAAAAATGGGGCTTGCCGAACGGTTCAGAGCGCCGCCGACCGCCCTTCTGGAGTCGCGGCCTGCCCTGTCCAGTCGTCGTGGCCAGGCCGCCGGTCCATTGAGGCGCCTCAACGTTTATCGCGGAAAGATGCGTGACAACACACCCGTGCATAAGGATGTAAATTAATGGTTTCATTGAGAAAAATTCTGCCGTTTATCGCCTGGTTCCCCATGCCTTTAAACGCCGTGCGTGCCGACCTCTTGGCTGGCATCACCGTTGCCCTGGTGCTGATTCCGCAATCGATGGCTTACGCCAACCTGGCCGGGCTGCCCGCCTACTACGGTCTCTATGCCGCCTTTCTGCCGGGTGCCGTGGCTGCGATGTTTGGCTCTTCGCGCCAATTGGCCACCGGTCCCGTGGCCGTGGTGTCGCTGTTGACCGCTTCGGCCCTGCTGCCGCTCGCTCAACCCGGCAGCAACGAATTCGTCTCCCTGGCAATCCTCATGTCCCTTTTGATCGGCGTGGTGCAGCTGGCCCTCGGTCTGTTGCGCCTCGGTGTGGTGGTCAACTTCCTCTCCCATCCGGTGATCCTCGGCTTCACCAACGCGGCAGCCCTGATCATCGGTCTGTCGCAGCTCTCCAAGATTTTCGGTGTCAAAATGGGGCGCAGCGAGCACTTCCTGGTCGACATCTGGGGAGTGCTGCAACAGCTCCACCTGGTCCATTGGCCGTCGCTGGCCTTTGGCGTGGTGTCGTTTGCCATCATGTTCATCCTGAAAAAGAAAAAACCGGCTCTGCCCAACGTGCTCATCGCGGTGGCACTCTGCACCCTGGTCAGCTGGGCGATCGGTTTCGAGGCCATGGGTGGCAAGGTGGTGGGCAAGATTCCTCAAGGGTTGCCCACCATTGCCCTGCCGCATCTGGATTTCGAGCGCATGATCACCTTGACCGGTACGGCCCTGGTGATCTCTCTGGTCGGCTTCATGGAGGCGATCTCGATTGCCAAGGCGATGGCCGCCCGTACCCGTGACAGCATCGATCCCAACCAGGAGTTGATCGGCCAGGGACTCGGCAATCTGGTCGGTGCGCTCACCCAATCCTATCCCACCTCCGGCTCTTTCTCGCGCTCGGCGGTCAACCTCGATTCCGGGGCCAAAAGCGGTCTCTCATCCGTCATCACCTCATTGATGGTATTGATCACCCTGCTGTTTCTCACCCCGCTGCTCTACCACCTCCCCGAGGCGGTGCTGGCTGCGGTGATCATGATGGCCGTGGTCGGACTGATCAACGTGGCCGCCATCCGTCACGCCTGGCAGGCCAACCGTCACGACGGCGTGGCCGCCTTCGCCACCTTCATCGCCTCGTTGGGTTTTGCCCCGCACCTCGACAAGGGGATTTTCTTTGGCGCCGGTCTGGCGATCATCCTCTTCCTCTACCGCACCATGAGCCCGCGCGTGGCCCTGCTCGGCCTGCACGACGATGGCACCTTGCGCGATGTGGCCTATTATCCCCATCTGCCCACGGATTTGGAGATCATCGTGTTGCGTTTCGATGGCCAGCTCTATTTCGCCAATGTCTCCTATTTCGAGGAGATGGTGCTGAACGCCGTGGCTGCCAAACCCGAAGCCCGTTATCTGCTGCTCGTGGGGGATGGTATCAACCAGTTGGACGCCTCGGGCGAAGAGGTGGTGCACCATCTGGTGGAGCGGTTACACAAGAATGGCATCACCATGGTCTTCTCGGGCCTGAAGCGACAAATTCTCCAGGTGATGCACGCCACCGGGCTGTTTGAAATGGTGGGCGGTGAGGTGAACATCTTCGCCACCGAGCAGATCGCCCTGGAGAGCATTTACCAACGTCTGGGACGGGCGAACGATCGACCCCTGCTGCCTGCGGAAACTCCTGCGTGAACCTTGACGAATGGGACGGGAAACTACATCATCGGCATGCGATTTCCGGTGGCCCGCCGTGCGGCCAGGGGGTCGTCACCTTCCAAACCGCACCCAGCTTGGAATGTGTAGTTCTTACTGGTAAAAAAAGAGAGGGTCTGGGAGATTCATCTCCCAGGGTTTTGCTTTTGATTTTGACTTTAGCGCGCTTTTCAAAAGAAGCATTTTTCGCTTTTGCGAAAAATGCGCCGCGCGCCGCCTTCGCGGGAGTCGTTTCCGCCTTTTGGAAACGACTCTTTGTATCTTGCACGCAGCATTGCGGAAAACTACGCACCCCAAAATGGGTGCGGTTTAAAGATCTTTTGGATCGACGCGCACTTTGACCTATGAAGCCTCTGCTCACCCTGCTGCTGTTGCCTGTGATCGGTGCCATCACGATCCTGCTCCTGCCTGCCGCGCGTGCCCGTGCGGTTGCCATCGTTTCGGCTCTGGCCACGCTCGCCATGACCGTGTGGCTGGCTGCGGGATTCGTTACCTCCCAGGGTGGTCTGCAACTGCTGGAGAAGACCCTTTGGCGTCCTCAATCCGGCAGCCACTTCGCGTTGGGCGTCGATGGCATCACCATGCCGATGCTGCTTTTGGCTGCGCTCCTGTCACTGGTCGCGATTCTGGCTTCCGGTTCCATCCGGGAGCGCATCAAACCGTATCACATCCTGATGCTGCTGTTGGAAGCGGCCATGCTCGGGGTGTTCATGGCCCAGGACTGGTCGATCTTCTACATCTTTTGGGAGTTGACCCTGCTGCCGCTGTTTTTCCTGATCAATACGTACGGGGGGAAACGGCGCAACCGGGCGGCGCTCAATTTCGTGCTTTACACCATGGGCGGTTCGGTCTTCATGCTGATCGCCCTGCTGTTGGCCTTCGACGCCTCGCAGGTGCACTCCTTTTTGATGAAGGAGATGGCCGACGGCCTGCGTGGTCTCTCGAAAGAGCATCAGATCCTGATTTTTTCCGGATTTTTGATCGGCTTCGGGGTCAAGATGCCGATCTTCCCGTTGCACGGCTGGCTGCCGCTCGCCCATGTCGAGGCACCCAGTCCGGTGAGTATTCTCTTGTCCGGCGCGCTGTTGAAAATGGGCTCCTATGGTCTGATCCGCGCGGCGGTGATGCTGCCGGATGCGGTGTTGGCGCTCCAGGGGTTGTTGGCTACGCTCGCCTGCATCAACCTGATCCATGGGGGGCTGTTGGCCTGGAAGCAGACCGATTTGAAGGGGATGATCGCCTACTCCTCGGTCAGTCATATGGGGGTGGTGCTGCTGGGCATTGCGGCCTTGAATTACGACGGCATCACCGGCGCGATGTTGCAGATGGTCTCCCACGGTTTGACCGCAGGCGCGATGTTTCTGATCATCGGTCTGATCTACGAGCGCACCCACACCCGTGACATTCGTGAATACGGCTCGTTGACCCGTGTGGCGCCGCGCATCGCCTTTTTCGTGGCCCTGGCCTTCATGGCCTCGGTGGGTGTGCCCGGCACCTCGGGTTTCATCGCTGAACTGCATGTGATGCTGGCAGGTTTGGAGCGTTGGGGGTGGCCGGCAGCCATTCTGTCGGTTGGCATGTTGGTGAGTGCCGCCTATGCGGTACGCACCGTGGGGTGTCTGTGTACCGGTCCCGAACAGCCGAAGCTGCCGGCCATCACCCCGCTGGGGCGGATGGAGTTGGCAGCAGCGGGACTATTGGCGGTTGGTATCGTGGGGTTGGGCTTTCTGCCCGCGCCGTTGTTGGGGATGATGCAGGCCTCGTTGAGTCGATTTGGTGATCTGTTCGTGACGAGGTTGTAAGGGGTCAGTCACGATTCAAACCCCTCTGTATAGTGGACTTCTTCTTTTTGAGTATTCCATGGCGCACGCTTCCATCCAGACCACCACCCGCCCGCCGTCGCGCCGCGATCGGATCCATGCCGCCATCCACCACCTGGAACACCTGGTGCCTGGCCAGGCCTCAATCCGCGACTTTGTGCATCACAACACCCTGCACGGCTTCCAACACCTCACCTTTCCCGAGGCACTGAGCCAGGCACGCCACTATACCGGCATCTTCGGCTATCTGCCGGCGGAACGATTCCGGGCGCTGTTTGCCGAAGGACGCATCAGCCGCGAGGATCTGCAAGCGGTCATCGAGGCGGATCCCTCCCTGAACGCGGCGCAACCGATCGGCCCCATCCCACAGGGGGAGATCATCCGCCTGAAACTGCAACACGGGATCCAACCGATCTCCTCGCGCCAGCTCGCCTGGGAGATCGAGGAGCGAGAGGCGCTGAATCAATTGCAACCCGGGGTGGAGCAGGAGAGCCGGGATCCTTTCACCGCAGCGGGTGAACCGTTCGCGGTACGGGGGTTGTGGCGGGTCTGTCTCGAACTGTTCGGCTTGAGTCACCGGGAGTGGTATCGCGAGGAGCGGCTGGATCTGGCCAGCGAAGAGGAGACGCCGTTCGAGAACAAAACGAAGCGTCCGGGTGAGGCCGAGGCACAGCGCGAGATCATCGCGGCCCTGCGTGCGGAGTCGGGTCGCCGCTGGGAGGCGCTGGTCTTGCGGGTGGGCCGGGATCTGACCCTGCGCGGCCTGCTGCAGCGGGTGACGGGCGAAGATATCCTGAACGCGATTCGACCCTATTTGTTGCGCTATTTGAGCGGTTTTCTCGATCTGGGGGTGGCCAGCTGGCCGATGCCAGGGCGCGAGGCCGGATTTTACCGGGCCTGGAGGATGCGCGCGCTGCTGGAGGTGGGTCAGGGGCTGGAGGAGCTGCCCGACTGGCGCGAGCAACTCGAAGAGTTGCCCGAGGAGGCGGAAGAGACGATCGGGTTCTGTCTGCAACGGCTGGAGCTGCCCGAGGCACGCTGGGAGGGGTATCTGGAGCGGTTGGCCCTCGAATTGCCGGGCTGGTCTGGGATGGTGATGTGGCGTTCGCAGCGTCCGGGTTATGGCGGCAGTCCGGCGCTGGTGACCATGGCCGACTATCTGGCGGTGCGCCTGGTGCTGGAGCGGCTGTTCGCGTTGCGTTTGTGCCGGGCGATCTGGCTTTTGGCACCCACCTTGGGGATGCTGGGGTGGCACTTTCAACGCTATCGCGGGGAGTTTTTCGCACGAGAAGCGCTTTTTTCCGGCGTGTTGCCGGAGTTTCTTGCCTCGCGCGCCAGCCGTTTGACCCACCGTCCGGCCAACGATCCGGATCTGGGGGCCGAATGGCGCAAACTCGCCTATCTGATCTGGACCGAAACCGGCGGCGCTCATTTTTCCGGACGACCGGTTACGGCTGCAACCCACGCTTGGCCGTTGTTTCTGCTCGCCCAGCACTTGGGCTGGACCGCCGACCGGTTGCAGGCGCTCGGCGCCGAACAGGCGCAGGCGTTGCTTGCGGTGTTGGAGTCGATCGATGCGGAGCGCGAGGGATTCTTGTGGCTTACGGCCTACGAGCGGCACTACCGGGAGCGGATTTTTTCCGCCTTGAGCGCCAATCATGGCCGGGGACGCTGGGCCAGACGCGACACCCGACCCGAAGCGCAGGTGATCTTCTGCATGGATGATCGCGAGGAGGGGATCCGGCGCCATCTGGAGGAGATCGCCCCCATGGTCGAGACGTTGGGTGCTGCCGGCTTTTTCGGCGTGCCGGTGAACTGGCGCGGCGTCGATGATACGGCGTTGACTCCCCTTTGTCCGGTGGTGGTGACCCCCGCGCACACGGTCACCGAACGGATGCGTGCCGGCCATGAGGCGGTTTTTGCGCGTCATCAACGCTGGCTGGCTTTGAAAGGGTGGTGGCAGCGGTTGACGATGCGTTCCAGCCACAAAGGGCTCTTGGTGCCGCTGTGGATCGCACCGCTCATGACCCCGATCGTCTGGGTGTCGCTGTTGATGCGCAGCTGGCTGCCCGAACCGTGGAGTCGTTTGACTTCCGGTATCGCTGCGCGCCTGGATGCCGACGTGCCGACCGAGGTGACCCTGACCGCAGCGGATTCCATCGATCCGGCCACACCCGAGAACCCCCGCAACGGCTTCACCCTGGATGAGCAGGCCGGACGGGTGGCCGGATTTTTGAGAACCATCGGTTTGACCAGTGGTTTTGCCCCGATCGTGGTGATTTTCGGTCATGGGAGCAGCAGCCAGAACAACCCGCATCTGGCCGCCTACGACTGTGGCGCCTGCAGCGGACGCCACGGCGGGCCGAATGCCCGGTTGTTTGCCGCCATGGCCAACCATCCCGAGGTGCGCATGCGACTGGCCGGGATGGAGATCGTGATCCCTGACGATTGCTCTTTCATCGGCGCGGAGCACAACACCGGCAACGAGGAGCTGATCTGGTACGATCGTGATCGTTTGCCGGTTCCCGCGCGCGCGGCGTTGAATCGGCTGGTGGTCTCCCTCGATGCGGCCCGGCTCGGCTCGGCCCACGAACGGGCCCGGCGGCTCGCCTCGGCGCCCCACGGGGGGTCACGGCACCAGGCGTTGGCGCACATGCGCCGCCGGGGGGTGGATTTCAGCCAGGCGCGGCCCGAACTGGGCCACGCCACCAATGCCGTGGCACTGATCGGTCGCCGATCGGTGACGCGCGGCGTTTTTTTCGACCGGCGCATGTATCTGATCTCCTACGATCCGACTTGCGATCCCGACGGGCGGATCGTTGAATCGATCCTGCTGGCTGCCGGTCCGGTGGGTGCGGGGATCAGTCTTGAGTATTATTTTTCCACGGTGGATAACGAACGTTTTGGTTGCGGCACCAAGGTGGTGCACAACATCACCGGGTTGTTGGGGGTGATGGAGGGGTGCAGCTCGGATCTGCGTACCGGGCTGCCGCGTCAGATGATCGAGATTCACGAAGCGATGCGGCTGTTGGTGATCGTGGAGCAGCGCCCGGAGCTGTTGACCGCGATCTACCTGCGCCAGGAGCCGATCCGTGAGCTGGTCGGCAACGGTTGGATCGAGCTGGCCAGCATTGATCCGGATTCCGGCGCCATCCACCACTTCGTCCCCGAGGTGGGATGGCAGGCGTGGCGGAACACCCTGCCGCAACTCCCCTGTGTGGCCAACTCCACCGAATGGTATGCCGGTCACACTGGACCTTTACCGCCCGCGCTCATCGCCCTGCCCGAGGAGTCGACCCATGCCGTGGCCTGATGGCTGGTTTCTCATCCCGATTTTGCCGCTATTGGCTGCGCTTTGGATCGGCATCGGTATGGTGACCGGAGGGCGTGTGGGGGAAGCGGGTGAGCGCGGCACGGCCCGCATTGCCCTGTTTGCCACGGGGAGCGCCTTTATCGGCCTCGTGATGCTTGATCTGCTCGCCTGGTTCAAGGGTGCGCCCGGCTTGAAGAGCTACCACCCGTGGCTGACCAGCGGGGAGTTTTCGATCACCTGGAACCTGCTTTTCGATCGCCCGGCCCTGGTGATGGCCACCTTGTCGGCTGCCAGCTGCCTGGTGACGCTGCGTTTTTCGGTCGATTACCTGCACCGCGAAGCCGGTTTTCACCGCTTTTTCGCCATTTTGTCGCTCTTTTCCGGTGGCATGTTGCTGATCGCCCTGGCGGGCAATCTGGTGCTCACCTTTGTGGGTTGGGAGGTGGCGGGTCTGGCCTCGTATCTTTTGATCTCCTACATGCGCGATCGGGCCATTGCCGCCGAGAACGCCACCCGCGCCTTTGTCACCAACCGTTTCGGCGATGCGGGCCTGCTGTTGGCCATTGCCCTGGCCTCCATGTGGGGCGTGGGTCTCGATTGGCCGGCCCTTTTTGCCGCCTCCCATCAGCGCCACGCCCCACCGGTACCGATTGTCGCCTTTGGTCTGGTGATTGCCGCGTTGGCCAAATCCGCACAACTCCCCTTTTCCGCCTGGATCGCCCGCGCCCTTGAAGGGCCCACCCCGTCGAGCGCGGTTTTCTACGGCACCCTGATGGCCCATGCGGGTCTCTATCTGATCCTGCGCATCGAGCCGTTGCTCTGGCATGCGCCGGTATTGATGCTCCTCATGCTGTTGCTCGGGCTGCTGACCGCCGCGCTGGCGGTTGCCATCGGTCGGGTGCAGAGCGATGTCAAAAGCGCTTTGATCTACTCCACGCTGGCGCAACTGGGGTTGATGTTTGCCGAATGCGGGGCCGGTTTTTTTGATCTGGCCCTCTGGCATCTGGTGGCGCACGCCTCCTGGCGTTTGTATCAATTCCTCTTCTCCCCCTCCTATCTGCATCTGGGCGAAGGGGTGCTGCAACCGGTGTCGAAGTGGCTTGCCCAGAGTCACGATCTGCACAATCTGGCGCTCAACCGCGCCTGGCTTGACGCCTTGACCGATGCGTTGATCACCCGTCCGACCCTGGCGCTGGCGCGCGATGCCCGGATGTTCGACGAGCTGGTCGTCAACCGCATTGCCGGGCGACCGTTGCGTGAGACTTTGCTGGCCAGTCGCGCCGAGTGGAACGATTTTTCCGCGGTGACCGATGGGTCCGGGATTGGGGTGACCGGCGGACGCGGCATGCTGGGTCGGCTGCTGGAGCGCACAGCCAGGATCTTCTCCTGGGTCGAAGAGCAGTTCGTGCTCAAAAGCAGCGGCGATGGTCTGGTCAAGACCCTGTCATTTCTGGGCAACTACCTGACACGAGCCGAAATTTCCCTGGGTCAGCCGCGGTATTTGATCCTGATGATCGTTTTGACCTTTCTGATCATTCTCTAACGCCATGACCAACGCGATGGACTCGTTTCTTCTCGGATGGTTGCAACTTCTGCCGGTGGCAGGCGCACTCGGACTGCTGTTCGTGCGACGCGACTTTTCTGCCTGGACGATCGCCCTGGTGACCGGCCTTGGCGAACTGCTGTTAAGCCTTCGGCTCCTGCAACTCTATGATCCCGCCTCCCCAGGCTGGCAGTGGCTGACCCGCATTCCGGTTGCCGATTGGCTGATTCAACTCTCCGGTGCCGATGGCACGACCGTCCTGTTCGTGCTGCTCACTGCGCTTTTGACCCTGCTGGTACTGCTCTACGGTGGACTGGTGCGCCGCTTCACCCCCCTGCCGCGCTTCTTTGCCGTGGTGCTCGCCTGCGAGGCAGCCCTCATCGGCCAGTTCGCGGCACTCGATCTGCTCTGGTATACCCTGATGGCCGCGCTGCATACCGGTTTCATCGGCTATCTCTTCTCCACCTGGTCGCTTTCCACCGATGAACGACTCGCCACCCACCGCTACTACCAGTTCATGGGGGTGAGCCTGCTGTTGATCCTTGCCGCCACCTTGATGCTCGGCTGGCACCACGCCGAACTCACCGGCGGTCAGTGGTCCTTCGAGTTGCCCGTTCTGCTCCGCGATGAACGGTCGCCCTATCTCCAGAGCGTCCTCTTCTACCTGCTCTTTTATGGTCTGGCGATCCGGCTGCCGATCTTTCCGCTGCACGGTTGGCTGCCGCATGTCATGGAACACGGCACCGTGGCCTCGGCCATGGTGCTGTTGTTGGGACTCAAAACCGGCATCTACGGCATGTTGAGATTTCTTTTCCCACTGTTTCCGGATGCGGTGTGGCACTGGCACTCCTATGTGATCGTCGTGGCCGCTGTCGGCATCCTCTACAGTGCCCTTCTGGCCCTGGTACAAAAAAATTTGCGGAAACTGCTCGCCTACGCCGTGATCAGCCATACCGGAATTTTGATGATCGGTCTGTTCAGCCTGCATGCGCACGCCTTTCAGGGGAGCATCATGCTCACCGGCTCCTTCGGGGTGGCCATCACCACTTTGATGCTTATGGCCGGCATCGTCCATCAACGCACCCGGAATCTGGGATTTGAACGGCTCGGCGGTCTCTTCACCCCGCTGCCGCTGGTCGGCATCGCCTTTCTGATCGCCGGACTCTCGGTGGTCGGCATGCCCGGCACACCCGGTTTCGATGCCGTTCACCTGCTGCTCGAAGCGGCCATCGAGCGGTTCGGCGCCCTGGTCACGGTGCTTGCGGCACTCGGCAACGTGGCGGCAGCGGCCTGCCTGCTCTGGGCTTTCCAGCGCGCCTTTTTGGCCGCGCCCGCCCCATCCGCGCCACCGCTCCTGTCGATGGCGCGTGCCACGCCGGTGGAAACCGGGCTTGCGGCCCTGCTGATCGCGCTGCAACTGGTTTCGGGATTCTATGCTGATCCCTGGCTGGCACTGGTCAAAAGCAGCGCGCAAACCGTGGCCACCCCCTTTACGATCCGGCACGGAGGTCAACCATGACGCCTTTGCCGTTGCTGACACTTTTGATCGGCATGCCGATTCTCGGGGCCCTGCTCGCCTGGTTGGCCCCGGATGGGCGTTGGGCGCGCGCCATTGCTTTGGCAATCGGCGTCGAAGAGTTGGTCATTGCGCTGATGGCCACCGGTAACGTTGATCCCCATCAGGCCGGATTCCAACTGATCGAGCGTCACGCCTGGATTCCGACGCTGCATGCCGATTATCTGGTCGGTGTTGATGGACTATCGGTGCTGCTGTTGCCGGCCAGCGCGTTGCTGTTTCTGGCCACGCTGATCGCCAGTTGGAACATGACCCATCGGGTGATGCCGCGTCTTTATTTCGCGTTGCTGCTGCTGCTCGAAGGGGTCACCATGGGGATTTTCTGCGCCCTGGACACCCTGCTCTTTTTTCTGTTCTGGGAGTTGTCACTGATCCCGCTCCATTTTCTCATCGCATTCTGGGGCACGGGTCCGAATCGGCGGCATGCGGCGGTCAAATACACCCTGTTCATGCTGGCCGGCGGTGCAGCGTTGCTGTTCGGTTTGTTGATCGTCTCGCTCGCCCATCCGGGATCGTTCGGCTTTGATCTGACCCGTCTTCTGGAGCACCCGCTGCCCAAATCGGTACAATGGCCGCTCTTTTTCCTGTTGCTGATCGGTTTCGGGGTCAAGGTTCCGATCGTGCCGCTGCACGTCTGGCTGCCGATTGTTGCCATGGAGGGGCCGGTGGCCATTGCGGCCATCATGACCGGGCTCAAACTCGGGGCTTACGGCCTGTTGCGGTTTCTTATCCCCCTGACCCCGGAGGTGGCGCGCGAACTGCACTGGCTTCTGGCGGGGCTGGCGGTGATTTCGATCGTCTACGGTGCGCTTTCGGCCATGGCCCAATCCAATCTGCGTCGCATGCTCGCCTTCTCCTCGATCAGCCACGTCGGCTTGCTGCTGTTGGGTCTCTCCACCCTGACCCTTCAGGGTGTGCAGGGGGCGGTCAGCCAGCTGATCAACTTTTCTTTGACCTCGGGCGGACTCTATTTGCTGGCCGGGTTCCTGTACGCCCGTGTCGGCTCGCTTGATCGGATCCATCTGGGGGGGTTGGTTCGACCGTTGCCAGTGGCCTCCGGGCTCTTTTTGTTGCTGGGACTGGCTGGCATGGGCATGCCTTTGACCTCCGGTTTCCCCGGCGAGCTGTTGCTGTTGACCAGCGCGCTCAAGACGCACGTCGGATCGGGTCTGGCAGCGTTGGGGGGGGTCATTCTGGGTGCGGGGTATTTTTTGGGGTTTTATCGCCAGGCGTTTCTGGGGCCGTTGGGTGCGAACGTGCCTGAGAGTCTGCCGGAACTGCTGACCCGGGAAAAACTCGTGCTTTATTCCTTCGCGGCGCTGATCATCGTTTTGGGGTTGTATCCGGATCTGTTGTTGGAGACCACGCGAGCCTCGGCCACGCTTTGGGTGGAGCGGATCGGTGGGTTGGGGCGGTGAAGTGACAATCCATGACAGGGGCCAGGGGTGGTCATAAAATTCGGTAGTGTTTTACGTTAACCTAACCGCAACCAGCTTGGAATGTGTAGTTTTTATTAGTGAAAAAAAAGAGATGGTCTGGGAGATTCCTCTCCCAGGGTTTTGACTTTGACTTTAGCGCGCTTTTAAACCGCACCTGCTTTGGGATGTGGTTTAAAGCCACCACTCACGCCATTCACTATGCCCCCCTCGCCCCATGACCCGCTGCTCGCCCGTTTCCGCAAGCGTGCTCAAACGCTCATTTCCAGCACCGCACGTCTGGTGGTGGCGGTCTCCGGTGGGGTCGACTCGATGGCCTTGCTGCACCTGTTGATCGCCAGTGCTCTGTTTGAGCGATCAAATCTCATTGTGGCCCACTTCGATCATGCCCTGCGCCCTGACTCCGAAGAGGATGCCGCCTTTGTGCGCGCACAAGCCGAATCCTTGGGGGTGACCTGCCACATCGGCAGATGGGAGGCGCCCCAATTGGGTGGCAATCTGCAGGAGCGGGCACGCATGGCGCGGCTGGAGTTTCTGATGAGCTGCGCCAGAACATTGCAAGCCGACGCAATCGCAACCGCTCACCATCGGGATGATCAGGCCGAAACCTTTTTGGAACGACTGTTGCGTGGCAGCGGCGTGACGGGCTTGGCGGCCATGCGCAGTGAACGACCCCTTGAAACGGGAATCCGACTGGTGCGGCCCCTGCTGGAATTTGGCAAAAAAGAGCTGGTCGACTGGGTGACAGCCCATGGGGTGGTCTGGCGCGAGGATCCCTCGAATGGTCGGACGAGCTATCGGCGCAACCTGCTGCGACTGCGTATCCTGCCGGTTCTGGATGGGATCCTGCCGAATCGGGACGCAGGCGGGAAGCTCGCCGCGACCGCCGAACATCTGCGCGAGGCCGACACGGCGTTGGAGTGGGCCCTGGCGCGCCACTGGCCTCGACTGGATGGACGCATCCGTCGGGATCCGCCGGCCATCACGCTTCTTCATGCCGGGGTGGCCGAGCTGCCGCAGGCGCTGTTGCAGAAACTTTTCGTTCGTTGTCATGCGGTTCTGACCGGAGCGGGCCATCCACCGGGAGCGCGCGCGGTGACACTTCTGGCGCGCATGATCGGTGATCCCAGGGACCAATGGCACATGCATGTGAGTGGCATGCGCATCGAGCGGGTGGCAGCCCGACTCCGCCTGCAGGGCGCCATCCTGGCGCCGAGAAAAAGTTCCCAAATGATTCAAGAAAAAGAGATGTGGGAAATGGTTGAATTTTTCGAGTGGGATCCTTATCATGCAGCGTGGAAGGTTCACCCGTCCGGCTGCCATCCGCACGATCCGAATCATCCCAACCCTTGAACCCAGATCCGGCAGTTGCGGGCGATCACCTGTGACAACCTCTTGATCCATCTGGCAAATCGGAAGAAAGCCTCATTACCGATAAGGTAACTTCGGCTTCTTGCAATTCACCTTATGAACCAAGATGTTAGCACATGCAATCACCTGCAACTGCCCGATCCAGGTTGAAACATCGTCCGATCCAGGAGAAGTCCGCTTGAACGGATTTTATAAAAATCTGTCGTTATGGCTGGTGATCGGCCTGTTGCTGATCATGCTGTTCAACCTGTTCAACCAGCCGACCCCGCGGGATCAGAGCATCCCGTTCTCGGAATTCCTCTTTCAGCTCGATCAGGGGAAGATCACCGACGTGGTGGTGCAGGATCGACGCATCTCCGGTGTCTATTCGGATGGGGTGGCCTTTACCACCTACACGCCGCACGATCCGGATCTGATGCGCATGCTGCGCGAAAAGAAGGTCAACATCACCGCGCGACCACCGGAGGAGACACCACTGCTGGTGACCATCCTGATCTCCTGGTTCCCGATGCTGCTGTTGATCGGGGTCTGGGTCTTCTTCATGCGGCAGATGCAAGGCGGCGGCGGACGCGGCGCCATGTCGTTCGGGCGCTCGAAGGCCAAGATGCTCTCCGAGACCCTCGGCAAGGTAACCTTCGCGGATGTGGCCGGCATCGACGAGGCCAAAGAGGAGCTTCAAGAGATTATCGAATTCTTGCGCAATCCGCAGAAGTTCCAGCGTCTGGGCGGCAAAATCCCCAAGGGGGTGCTGTTGATCGGACCTCCGGGCACGGGTAAGACCCTTTTGGCACGGGCGATTGCGGGTGAGGCCAATGTGCCGTTTTTCAACCTGTCGGGTTCAGACTTCGTGGAGATGTTCGTGGGCGTCGGTGCGGCCCGCGTGCGCGACATGTTCGAGCAGGGCAAGAAGAATGCCCCGTGCATCATCTTCATCGACGAGATCGATGCCGTGGGGCGTCATCGCGGCGCGGGACTGGGTGGCGGACACGACGAACGGGAGCAGACCCTCAACCAACTGCTGGTGGAGATGGACGGCTTTGAATCCGCCGAGGGGGTGATTCTGGTGGCAGCCACCAACCGGCCCGACGTGCTTGATCCGGCGTTGTTGCGTCCGGGTCGCTTCGATCGTCAGGTGACCGTGCCCAATCCGGATATTCGCGGTCGCACGCAGATTCTTGGCGTGCACATGGCCAAGGTGCCGGTGGACGAATCGGTTGATGCCGAGGTGCTGGCGCGCGGCACGCCCGGTTTTTCCGGCGCGGATCTGGCCAATCTGGTCAACGAGGCGGCCTTGGGTGCGGCCCAGGCTGACAAAAAGCTGGTTGACATGGAGGATTTCGAGACCGCCAAGGACAAGGTGATGATGGGCAAACCGCGCAAATCGGCCATCATCCCGGAACACGAAAGACGCACCACCGCCTATCACGAGGCCGGACACGCGATCGTGGCAGCCGCGATTCCAGGCACGGATCCGGTTCACAAGGTGACGATCATTCCGCGCGGTCGCGCGCTGGGGCTCACCATGCAACTCCCGACCGAGGATCGTCACACCTATTCGCGCGACCAGCTCGAAAACAACATTTCGGTATTGATGGGGGGGCGTCTGGCCGAAGAGCTGGTGCTCAACCAGTTGACCACCGGCGCGGGCAACGACATCAAGCGGGCGACCGATTTGGCGCGCAGCATGGTGTGCGAATGGGGCATGAGCGAACGGCTTGGTCCCATGACCTATGGTGCCAAGGAGGAGGAGATCTTTCTGGGGCGCGAGATCACCCAGCACAAGTTGATCTCCGAGGACACGGCCATGACGATCGATCAGGAGGTACGCGGGTTGATCGATCGCAATTACAGGCGCGCCAAACAGATTCTGCTCGACAAGATGGACGTGCTGCATGTCATGGCTCAGGCGCTTCTGGAGCGTGAGACCCTGGATGCCGACGAGGTGGCCAAGCTGATGCAGGGGATGTCCGCCGAGGAGGCGTTGAAGCCGCTGCCGCCTCCACCGAAGAAAAAGAAGAAGAAAAGCAAGGATGGAGAGGCCAATGGTGCCGGTGGGGGAGAGGGTACTCCGGCGCGACGTTATGGCAAGCCGAATCCAGCCAAGGAGCCCGAAGATGAAGAGGACGAGGAGGAGGAGCCGGAGCCGGAAGCGCGTCCCACCCGTCCAAACCTGGTCAAACAACCGGATGTGACACGGGATGGAGGGGTACTTTCCGCCATATCTGCCGAGGGGGCGGCCATGGCTGAGCAGCGTTCCGGGGAAGCGGTTGTCACCGAGGTTGCAACGGGATCGCCCGTTCAGGATGCTTTTGTGGCAACCGGGCCATCGTCAGAGGTTGAGCCGGTGGCGCCTGTGGAAACGGCGTCTGCGGTGGAGAATCGTGCTGTCTTGGAGCCGACGGACAAGGGATCAACGCCGGGCAGCGGGAATTAAACCGCACCCGGCTTGGAGTATGTAGTTTTTATTAGTGAAAAAAAAAGAGAGGGTCTGGGAGATTCATCTCCCAGGGTTTTGACTTTGACTTTAGCGCGCTTTTTAAAAGTAGCGTTTTTTGCGAAAAATGCGACGTGCGCGGCCTTCGCGAGCATCGTTTCTGTTTTATAGAAACGATGCTCGCATCATGCACAGCCCTTGAAGAAAAACGACGCATCCTATGATGGTTGCGGCTTGAAGCGGATCGGGGTTTCATGAGCGGAGCGGAAGAGACGACGCTGCGGGTTTTGATGGAGCCGCTCGTAGGCGGTGAGTCCTGGTTTGCAGGCCGGCGTGGTGAGTCCGAAAGCGGTGTGGGGATGGTTGAGGATCCTGTGACCGTCTGGTCGGTCTCCCTTGCCGGCTGGCGTGCGAGTTGGGACCGCTGGTTGCCGGAAGGTGTGCGGGTGGTACAGCGGGGCGTCTGGCGAATGGCTGAGGGTCGTCTGAACGGTGCCGGCTTGCAGGCTCTGATCGATGTGCTGTATGGCGCGGGTTTGCCTGTCGAAGCGGGTGCCATCGAGACGACGCTGGCCCATCATCGCACTCCGGATCCGGTATGGTGTTGGGGTCGGACGCAGCGCTGGAGTCTGGATCTGAGCCGTCCGCGCATCATGGGGATTGTCAACGTCACGCCGGACTCCTTTTCCGGCGACGGGTTGGCCGGGCAGGTGGCGGCGGCGATCGGGCGTGGCGTGGCCATGGTCGAGGCGGGTGCTGATCTGTTGGATGTGGGTGGGGAGTCGACCCGTCCGGGATCGTTGCCGGTGACAACCCAGGAGGAGTTGGAGCGGGTGGTGCCGGTGGTGGCCGGATTGGCCAAGGTTGTGACGATTCCGATTGGGGTTGACACCTCCAAGCCCGAGGTGATGCATGCGGCGCTGGCGGCTGGTGCTGCGCTGATCAACGATGTCACCGCGTTGCGCGGCTCGGGACTGGGGGAGGGGGGTGGCGAGGTCGCCCGGTGGCTGGCGGGGGAAGATGCGCCGGTGGTGTTGATGCACATGGCGGCCCCTCCGGAGGTGATGCAGAGCGCGCCACGGTATGACGACGTGGTGGTGGAGGTGTATGATTTTCTCGCACAGCGGCTTGCGTTGGCCAAGTCGTGCGGCATCCGGTTGTTGGCCGTGGATCCGGGGATCGGATTCGGCAAGAGTCTGGAGCACAATCTGGCCTTGTTGCGACGGCGGCGGGTGCTGCGCGGATTGGGGGTGCCGCTGTTGCTGGGTTTTTCGCGCAAGCGGCTGTTGGGGGAGTTGAGTGGTATCGAACGCCCGGTTGAGCGCGATGGGGTGGGTCATTTGTTGAGTGTGTTGACCGATGCCTCGGTGTTGCGGGTGCATGATGTTGCCGGTGCCCGGTTGGCGTTGCGGGTGGTGGAAGGGTATCGGCGGGGCCAAAGCGTCGGTTGAAAGTGTCAGGGGGGTCCGGGGGTGGTAAGCCGCACCCAGCTTGGAATGTATAGTTTTTACTGGTAAAAAAAAGAGAGGGTCTGGGAGATTCCTCTCCCAGGGTTTTGCTTTTGACTTTGGCCTTTAGCGCGCTCTTCAAAAGAAGCATTTTTCGCGTTTTTTGCGAAAAATGCGCCGCGCGCCGCCTTGGCGGGGGTCGTTTCCGCCTTTTGGAAACGACCCCCGCATTTTGCACGCAGCCTTGCGAAAAACTACGCATCCCAAAATGGGTGCGGTTTAAGTACCGGAAGGATTGTTTGACAAAAATTATATTGGCCTGAAAAGAAAAAACAGCACCCGTGATGGCGTGATGGCGCATGTTTGCTCCATGACGGAGACGGTTTAGAACCTACGGATTCTGAAGCAAAAACATCTTGACATGAACTAGGTAAAAGGGGTAGTTAAGCAACTCTCTTTAGCCCCCATGTCAAACACATTTTCAAGAATCCGGATTTTTCAAGGAGTTCCTTGCGTGTTGAAAGCATCGTCAGAAGCGGCTCAAAAGCGGGCGGTGGAGATGCAACGGATTGCCGCTTCCAAGGAGATGCAAACCATTTGGCAAATGTATCTCCCCAATACCGGTGCATCTTTCAGCGAAATCAGCCGGAATGGATTGGCATCCATACGACAGGATCGAGGCATTTTCAAGGCTGGAATCAAATAAATCCATGAAGGAGAAAATCTTCTCGATAACCGAGTGCTCTGAGCATGTGAGTGAGGCATGGGAAGGGTTTTCCAGAGGTTTTGTTGATACCCATTTTCACGGTGTGATGTGTATTGATATCGATACGATTTTGTTGACTGAAGCGGTTGGACACGCCTGCCGCGATCTGTTACGAATGAGTGATTTTCATTTACCTCAAGAAGAGGCTCTCCCAGATCGGCATAAATATGCGGGTTTTGTGGCAAAGTGGGTTGCCAAAACAAGACCCGTAATCATTGACAGGGTAAAATATAAACTTCCTGAACACAGCCATATCCATCCAATTGAATTATCATGGTTAATGCATTCTTTGCCTTGTATATTTTTCGTTCCTTTCTGGAACATGATATCCCAGATGCCATGATGAAAAATCTGTTGTATGCCTTCCATTTTCGTGATTGGTCTGGGGAGAATTTGTCTCTGCTGGCTTATGCCTGTGAAGAAATGACAAAAAATAGTCTCGCCACGATGCATTCCAAGTCATCATGAGGAGCACGCGCTTGCGTCATTTTCGCTGAGGGAGAATGGCATGTCGTGAAAAGCGTGCAAAAAACAAAAACAAAATCAAAGACAAAACCCTGGAGGCTTTGTTTTTAGACCTCCACCGGGGATCTGAGTTTCCCGGATCCCTGTACGGCTTTGATGAACTCCTCTCCACCCCGCCTTTTCGGCACCGACGGCGTGCGCGGCCTGGCCAATGTCCACCCCATGACCGCCGAAACCGCCCTGCGCCTCGGCCAGGCAGCCGGACAGGTGTTGCGTCGCCCGGATCACCGCGGCGGTACCGTGGTGATCGGCAAGGATACCCGCCTCTCCGGCTACCTGTTTGAATCGGCGCTGCGGGCCGGCTTCAACTCGGTCGGCATGCACTGCGTCCAGGTGGGCACCATCCCGACACCGGCAGTCGCCTACCTGACGCGCGCCTTTCGTGCCGAAATCGGCGTGGTGATTTCGGCCTCCCATAACCCGTATCACGACAACGGCATCAAATTTTTCGGCCCCAATGGGATGAAACTGCCGGACGAGGTGGAACGGGCCATCGAGGAGCGTTATTTTCAGGATCCGGCGATTCACGATCTGCCCCACCCCTCCCATATCGGTCGCGCGCAGAAGATCGAGGATGCCCGTGGACGTTACATCGAGTTCTGCAAGAACACCTTTCCGCGCGACCTGCGCCTCACCGGACTCAAAGTGGTGGTCGACTGCGCCAATGGTGCGGCCTATCGGGTGGCCCCGGAGGTGTTCTGGGAGTTGGGCGCCGATGACGTGATCCCGCTCGGCGTGAAACCGGATGGGTTGAACATCAATCATCAATGCGGCTCGCTCTATCCGGAGCTGATGCGCGCCAAGGTGCGCGAAACCGGGGCGGATATCGGACTGGCGCTCGATGGCGATGCGGATCGCCTGCTGGTGTGCGACGACCAGGGACGTCTGCTCGACGGCGATCAGATGATGGCCATGAGCGCCATGATGATGAAAGAGCAGAACAGTCTCAAGGGTGGGGCTGTGGTCGGCACCGTCATGTCCAATCTTGGTTTGGAACGATTCTTGCAATCCATCGATCTGCGCCTGTTGCGCGCCCATGTTGGAGACCGTTATGTGCTCGAAACCATGCTGGCCGAAGGGTGCAACCTCGGGGGCGAGCAGTCGGGCCACATGATTTTCCTCGATTACAACAGCACCGGGGATGGCATTGTCAGTGCGTTGAAGATTTTGGAGCGCATGGTGACGCAACAGCGTTCACTCTCGGAGTTGGCCGCCCAGTACGAGATCGTGCCGCAAATACTCAAGAGCGTGACCATTCCCCGAGGATCCAATCCCATGGCCGATGCGCGGGTGCAAACGGCCATCGAGGCGGCGCATGCCGCATTGCAAGGTCAGGGACGCCTGCTGGTGCGACCATCGGGCACGGAACCCAAAATCCGCGTCATGGCGGAAGGGGATTCGCAGGAGACCATTTCGGCACTGGTCGACGATCTCTGTCAACTCATTCAACGGACTGCCGAAGCTTTGGGAGAGTGAATTTCATGCCGCGTTATACCCTGCCCGACGGATCCCTCCAGACTTTTGCCGAGCCGGCGACCGTGGCCGCGATTGCCGCAGCCATTGGGGCCGGTTTGGCCCGTGCGGCCCTTGCCGGTCGCGTGGATGGACGGCTGGTGGACCTTGATACCACGGTCGATGCCGATGCCGGCATCGAAATCGTCACGCCGGGCAGCCCCGAGGGGTTGGAAATTCTGCGTCACTCGACCAGCCATCTGATGGCGCATGCGGTCAAGGAGCTGTTTCCCGGTGCGCAGGTGACCATCGGCCCGGCGGTGGCGGATGGTTTTTATTATGATTTCGACTACGAGCGTCCCTTCACTCCCGAGGATCTGGTCGCCATCGAAGCGCGCATGGAGGAGATCGCCAGGCGCGATCTGCCGGTGACGCGGTTGTTGATGGATCGGCAGGAGGCGATCGACTGGTTTTTGGCGCAGGGGGAGAAATACAAGGCGGAGATCATCGCCGAGATTCCGGCGGATCAGGCGCTTTCGCTTTATCGGCAGGGGGGGTTCATGGATCTCTGCCGCGGACCGCATGTGCCATCGACCGGGCGGTTGAAGGTGTTCAAGCTGACCCGTCTGGCTGGTGCCTACTGGCGCGGGGACTCCAGGAACAAGATGCTGCAACGCATTTACGGCACCGCTTTTGCGGACAAAAAGGCGCTTGAGGCCCATTTGACCCTGTTGGAGGAGGCGGCCAGGCGCGATCACCGCCGCATCGGCAAGGAGCTGGATCTCTTTTCGATTCAGGATGATGCGGGTGGCGGTCTGGTGTTGTGGCATCCAATGGGCGCGCGGGTGCGGCAGACCATCGAGGATCAGTGGAAAAAGGCGCATCGCGAAGCGGGTTATGAGTTTTTATTCACCCCGCACATGGCCAATCTGGATCTGTGGCGCACTTCGGGCCATTTGGACTTCTATCGCGAGTCGATGTTCAACCCGATGACGGTCGACGAGCAGGCCTATCAGATCCGTCCGATGAACTGCCCGTTCCATATTCTGGTCTTCCGCTCGAAGATCCGTTCGCATCGTGATCTGCCGATGCGCTGGGCCGAGTTGGGCACGGTGTATCGTTATGAGATGTCCGGCGTTCTGCACGGTCTGTTCCGGGTACGCGGCTTCACCCAGGACGATGCGCACATCTTCTGTCGTGAGTCACAGATCGAAGAGGAGATCCGTGCGATTCTCGATTTGACCTTGCAGACCCTGCGTACCTTTGGCTTCGAGAAGTTCGAGGTGAACCTCTCCACCCGCCCGGAAAAGGCGGTCGGTTCGGATGCGATCTGGGAGAAGGCCACGGCGGCGCTGCGTGGCGCGATCACCCATCACGGACTGGAGTATTGTGAGGATGTGGGGGGTGGCGCCTTTTACGGTCCGAAGATCGATGTGAAGATCACCGATGCCATTGGCAGAAAATGGCAGTGTTCGACGATCCAACTGGACTTCAACCTTCCAGAACGGTTTGATATCGGCTATATTGGCGAGGATGGCACCCGGCACCGGCCCATCATGATCCATCGCGCCTTGATGGGGTCGCTGGAGCGGTTCTTCGGGATTCTGATCGAGCATTATGCCGGACACTTCCCCATCTGGCTGGCGCCGGTGCAGGTGGCGGTGTTGACGATCACCGAGGCCTACAACGATTGGGCCGAGGAGGTGGGTCAACGATTGCGTGCTGCCGGGTTGCGGGTGGAAACCGATTTGCGCAATCAGAAAATTGGCTATAAAATCCGCGAGCACGCCATGAAGAAGATTCCCTGGCTGTTGGTGGTCGGTGAGCGTGAGCGGGCCGAGGGGGCGGTGAGTCCGCGCGATCGGCACGGCAAGGAGTTGGGATTGGTTCCGCTCGGGCAGATGATTGAGCGGTTGTGTCAGGAAGTCGATCAGCGGGTGTAGCGGAGTGAATCAAACCGCACCCGGCCTGGAAATGTGTGGTTTTACTAAACCGCAACCATCACGGGATGCGTAGTTCCATTAATAGGGGTCCAGGGGGATTATCCCCCTGGTGGGATCCAAGGGCAAAGCCCTTGGGACTTTGTTTTTGACTTTAGCGCGCT
>JAMOBI010000058.1:0-24942 GCA_039908105.1 Magnetococcus sp. YQC-9 | reverse complement strand
AAATGTTTGCATGGCGTTCCCCTTTTGGCTTCGTTGTTGAGTCTGTCAACTCCAACATACCGAATCAAAAGGCGGAACGCCTGCTTTTCCGTTTGGTTGCGGCTATGCCGCGCTATGCTGACGCTGACCTTTCCGGCCTCGATCATTCCCAGAAGTGTGCGCAGGTCTTGCAGTGCCGCTATCTCGGTTTCCGCCACCCATTCATCATCCTCAAGATCGGGAACCTCTGCACGGGATGTGAGGGTAGATTTGCGTGGGACCGGCACGAACGTCTGCAACCTTTTTTTCAGGTCGAGCGGTATGACGCCCTGGTGGATGAACAGGTTCAGCAGGTTGGGTTGTGAATGGTAAGAACTCAACTTGCCCCATTTCGGCAGCTTGCCGTACTTGGCATGGAAACGCACTTCATCGAAAACCGGGATCGTTGCATGAACGGTTTCCGCCACAGCGTCCTGTTGCAGGGGCTCGAGCCGGGACCACAGCTCGCGGAGGATCGCATCGTTCCACATCAGGCTGAGCAATAGATCAATCGACTGCTCTTTTCGTCCTGCACTTTTTTTGCCAGTGATGAGAGTCAAGAACTCCTTCAGTGTGTCAGCGGTGTGTGCATCCAGGGCCTGAGTCAGGGATAAGGGATCAGAGGGTTGAACAGGCATGGCGGTTTCATGGACGTTGATAGTGAACGAAGTGCTCAAGGTAGCAAGCGCCGGGAAGAGCTTCAAGGGAATTGCTGGATTGCCCGCCCCGGTCAAGGTGGCTACCGAGACCCACCTACAGATCCCTTGCGGCCCACACTACCCGACCGATGGTGACATGGGAGTCAATGTATTGTGAAATCTAGTCTTTCATGAATTGATGCGCAACATGGGAGGCTCGTGTTATGGGTGAAAGAGTAGCACTGCCGACGCCGTCGTTCAACCGGAGTGATATACAACCGTCGCGCAGTGTGCCAGGGCAGGACACACCTTCTGGACGTTTGACCCTGTCCAACCCGTTGCACCGTGTTGGCTTTTTCCGGTTAGTGGCAAGGTTGTTGGTGGTTGGCGGCACACAGGCTAACCCGTGCGAGGAGCGAATAACCCTCAAAGTAGATTTCTGCACTAAATAAAACAATCAAAAATATTAAAAACAACATAAAATAAATCAGGGCGGAGTTCGTTTTTATGCTCGACAACCATCTTCACTATCGAACTGGTCCAATATTAGAAACTGATGTTAAACATTGAAATCACGCATGAAAAGTCTGGTCCACAGGCTGTGGACCAGAAGGGTGTCTGGTCCACAGGTTTTGGAGAATTCCGGCGGAGAGGAGAAAAAAGAAGGCGTTTCCGACTCCTTCTGGTCTGGACTCCACCAAGACGGTTTGCGAACCGTGTTTGCTATCTATTGAAAATATTGGACTTTTCAGACACAAAAAAATGGCGTCCCGTACGGGAATCGAACCCGTGTTGCCGGCGTGAAAGGCCGATGTCCTAGGCCACTAGACGAACAGGACGCAAAAATGATGAAGCGGAATTGCAAATACGGATACCGTTTCGGCTGAATGAAGCGTGTTGCATTGTGGTGCATCCAGTATCCATTCAATCCAAAAAATATACGTCAAGATTGATATGGATTGCAACCGTTTTCTTTCTTGGAGCACGCATTTTTCATGGGAAAGGGGTGAGTCCCGGATAATGGGCGAGGAGTTGAGAGTGGATCCGGGCCAATTGATTTCAAATGGTTGCATGGCGCGACATGGCCGCAACCAAACGAAAAAGCAGGCGTTCATTCCTTTGATTCGGGTCAAATCCAAAATGTGCTGTATTTTTTTCGGCTTGGTTGACGTAATTCTCAGTCCGGAAGGGCGGCGAGGTTGTTGCCTTCGTCGGTTACGCGAGGGGCAGGCCATTCAAGAAAATCATTGATATCCAGCTATTTTTTTCCTGCTATGTCTCATTTGTGTTCGGCAGGCATGGCACCGATCCATCGCAGTGCTTCGGTCGTCGTTCGGAAAGATGCGAAGCATTCGCTCGCGGCGTTGCATACAGGGCCAACCCGTGTGAAAAGCGTTTGCGGACGATAACCGTTGCGATAGCCTGTTCGATCTTCCGTGCGGGCGTTCGTGTCGCTCCGCTTGCAGCGTTTCAGTCACCTGCACCTCCAGAACCGGATTCAAAACCGTCTCAACCCACCATGCCAGCCCATCCTGTTCACTAAAACAGGTGGAAAGTTTGTCTTTGCAGGTGTTGACATCGTATCCGGACATTGCCTTTCACTTCGGTTATCAATATTTCGTTAACGTTATCTTGCCAAACCGGTGCGATAACCGCACCACCTCAATTGACAGCATTTCATGGACTTGACCTCTTTGACAAAATTGGCGGCTTGAAAAAATCTGCGCAACAACGCGGAAATCTGGAAACAGAAATACAGGCACGCATCACAAAAAATTCGCTTCCGATGCGACCGATCCATTCTTGCCGTCATCTCGCCATGCTATGATGTCGAAGTTGACATGTACGGAAAAGCGGCGGGTTGTCGGTCCGGTGGTTGCGGATGAGAGGCATGAACAAAAAAAACCTATTCCTGGTGTTGGGGTTGTGGCTGGTCGGAGCGGGGCTGTTCGTACGGACTGACACGGCGCGGGCGGACAATCCCGCCACTCGGGTGACACTGGGGGGGGTGCCGGGTGAACGGCTGCGCTACAACATCCACTGGATGGGTATGCCGGCGGGCAAGGCCTACATGGAGGTGCGACCCGCCAGGGAAGGACATTACGCCTTTGTCTCCGGGGTCGAATCGATCGGCATGATCCGGTTGATGTATCCGGTCAAGGATGTGTTGCACTCCGAGGGGGTCAAGACCTCACAAGGGTTGTCGGCGCGTTACTACGCCAAGCATCAGCAACGCGGGGATCTGAGCCGTTTGATCGAATACCGCTTTGATCGAGAGTGGGGCGAGGCGCTGCGCACCCAGGAGGGGGAGGAGTCCATCTCCATCGGCGGGGTGACGCCGGGCGTGCACGACATGATGACCGGTTTTTATGCCCTGCGCGCCTGTCCGGATCTGACTCCTGGAACCGATGTCTATATCCCCATGGTGGACGGGAAAAAAATCTATCAGGTCGCGGCCAGCGTCGGTATGGTCGAACGGATGAGCACATCGCTCGGGTTTTACGATGTGATGCCGGTGACCATCCAGATCGGCAACTCCGATCTGTTCCGGGTACAGGGCGCGATCGTGGTGTGGCTGACCCGCGACGAACGGCGCCTGCCGATCCGGGTGGAGAGCCGGCTCGACTTGAAAAGCGTCTCTGCGGATCTGATCGCCTACGACGATGGGCGCGGTGAACAGCGCGAATTCAAAGATTCCAAATAGGAGATCGAGGATGACGAATGGATTCGCGGTAATCATTCCGGCTCGCTACGCCTCGACGCGTCTGCCGGGCAAGCCGCTCCTGGATCTGGGCGGCAAACCGATGATCCAATGGGTGTGCGAGGCGGCGGCACGCTCCAAAGCCTCAACGGTGCTGGTGGCAACCGACGATGCCCGCATCTTTGAGGCGGTGAGCGCTTTTGGCGGTCGCGCGGTCATGACCTCTGCCGATCACCCTTCCGGCACCGATCGGGTGGCCGAGGCTGCGCAGAGCCTCTCCGAGTCGGTGATCGTCAATGTTCAGGGGGATGAACCTTTTCTCGACCCGGCCTTGATCGATCGGGTCGCAGCCCCGCTCCTGGCCGATTCCGATCTGCCGATGTCGACGCTGGCCCACCCGTTGATGGGTCCGGATGAGGTGTTCAATCCCAATGTGGTGAAGGTGACCTGCAACCAGCGTGGCGATGCGCTCTATTTTTCGCGCGCGCCGATCCCCTGGGAGCGCGACCGGTTGGGAGAGGGGTGTCAGTCACTCGACTTTGTGCCTGCCGGTATGCTGCGTCATGTGGGGTTGTACGGATTTCGTGCCAATTTCCTGCGCCGGTTCGCCGTGCTTGAGCCAACCCCGTTGGAGCGGATCGAACGGCTTGAGCAGCTGCGCGTGTTGGAACACGGTTATGCCATTCGGGTGGTGGTGGCCGAGGGCATGGTGTGCGGCGGGGTGGATTCGCCGGTCGATCTGGAGGTCGCGCGAGCCCGGGTTCCCGGAGTGCGCGGTCACGCATGAACGAACCGGATTTGGCTGGGCTGCGCACCTGGCAATTGTGCGATTTCGATTATCACCTGCCCGAATCGCACATTGCCCAACGTCCGGTCTCCCCCCGGGATGCCGCCCGGCTGCTGGTCAGCCGACCTGAAGGGATCGAGGATGCCAGCTTTTGCGAGTTGTCCCGCTGGCTGCGTGCCGGGGATCTGTTGCTCCTCAACGACACGCGGGTGATTCCGGCGCGGCTGTACGGTCGCAAATCGACCGGAGCACGGGTGGAGATCCTGTTGTCGCGCCCGCTGCCGGATGGGACCGGGGTGTGGGAGGCATTGATCCGTGCCAATCGACCGGTCAGAATGGGCGGTGAGATCGAGATTGGGGAGGGCTTCCTGGCGCGCGTCGAGGGACGGGATGAGGGGTGCTTCCGGGTGCGTCTCCTGACGGATGACGGGGATGTGGAACGCGCCTTGCAGCGGCATGGCGAGTTGCCGTTGCCCCCCTACATCACCGCCTCGGACCCGCAAGAGAATACCGAGCGCTATCAAACGGTCTTCGCTGCGCAACCCGGAGCCGTGGCCGCACCAACGGCAGGTCTGCATTTCACGCCCGAACTGTTGCAATCCCTGCAAGACCTCGGAGTCGGGATCGCCAAGGCCACGCTGCACGTCGGACTCGGCACCTTTCAGCCGGTACGTCACGAGAATCTGGCCGAGCATCGCATGCATCGCGAGTTTTTCACCTTAAGCCGGGAGGTGGCCGATCGGGTCAACGACACCCGTCAGGCCGGGGGGCGGGTGGTGGCGGTCGGGACCACGGTGACCCGTCTGCTCGAATCCGCCGCCGATGAGACGGGACGACTCCGGGCGATGCAAGGGGACACCTCCTTGTTCATCCTGCCGGGCTATCGTTTCCGGGTGGTGGATGGGATGATCACCAACTTCCACCTGCCCAAATCCACGCTGTTGATGTTGATCGCCGCCTTTGTCGGCAAGGGGCGTCAGGAGCGCGATTATGCTCATGCCATCGCCTCAGGATACCGATTCTACTCATACGGCGATGCCAATCTGCTTTTTCCAGACCGTTGAAGCGTGATCGATGAAGCGAACCTTTTCCTTTGAACTTTTGCACACCGATCCCTCGGGCGCCCGACGTGGACGGGTCCACACCCCGCGCGGCACGATCGACACCCCGGCCTTCATGCCCGTGGGCACTGCCGCCACGGTCAAGGCGATGGATCCCGAGGAGGTCAAGGCGAGCGGTGCGCAGATCCTGCTCGCCAACACCTATCATCTTTTTCTGCGTCCGGGACACGAAAGCGTGGCCCGTCTGGGCGGACTGCACACCTTCATGGACTGGGCCGGGCCGATCCTGACCGATTCCGGCGGTTATCAGGTCTTCAGCCTGTCGTCCTTGCGCAAGATCAGCGAAGAGGGGGTGGCGTTCCGCTCCCATCTGGACGGCTCGGCCCGGTTTTTGAGCCCCGAGATCGCTGTGCGCGTTCAAGAACGACTCGACTCCGACATTCTCATGCAGCTCGACGAGTGCCCCCCCTATCCGGCACAGAGGGACTATCTGGCGCGCTCCATGGAGCTCTCCCTGCGCTGGGCAGCGCGCTGCAAGGCGGCGCGCAGCGATCCGGAGGATGGACGCGCCCTGTTCGGCATCATGCAGGGCGGCATGGAGCGCGATCTGCGGGAACTGTCGGCGCAGGGGTTGATCGAGATCGGATTTGACGGCTATGCCCTGGGCGGGTTGTCGGTTGGCGAGCCCAAGGCGCTCATGGCCGAAGTGCTCTCCTACGCGCCGGGATTGCTGCCCGAGGCGCAACCGCGCTATCTGATGGGCGTGGGCAAACCGGAGGATCTGGTCATGGCGGTCGAGGCGGGTGTCGACATGTTCGATTGCGTGCTGCCGACCCGCAACGCCCGCAACGGCCAGCTCTTCACCCGACGCGGGGCGATCAACGTCAAGATCGCCCGTTTCCGCGAAGACCCCAACCCGGCGGATCCGGAGTGCCGTTGTCCGGCCTGCCAACGCTTCAGCCTCGCCTATTTGCATCATCTGTTCCGCGCCCGTGAGATCCTGGGTCACCGGCTGATGACGCTGCATAATCTGTATTATTATCAGGATCTTATGGCAGAGATGCGGCGCGCCGTGGCTGCCGACCGCTTCGTGGCGTTCAAGCAGGAGTTTTTCGTCAAACGACAAGAGGGTGAGCCGACGTGTCCCTGAACGCCAAGCTGCTGCGCATCGTGCTATGGGTGGCCGTGCTGTTCATCGGTCTCTCCGGCCTGGTGCAACGCTTTGTGATTTACCCGAGTTTCGCGAGGCTCGACGAGGAGCACGCCCTGGAAAACGGACGTCGCAGCGTACAGGCGATTCAACGGGAAATCCACCATTTAGGACTCATGGCCAAGGATTGGAGTTTCTGGGACGACACCTACCGTTTCATCGAGGAGCGCAATCCGGAGTATCTGGCCAGCAACCTGACGCCCGACAGTCTTGCCAACATGCATGTGGATCTGATGTTTTTTTATAACATGCAAGGAGAACTGGTCTGGGGTCAACTGCTGGATGACGACAAGCAGTTTCATGACTGGCCAGCATTTATTGTCGGGCAGGCCGATCACCCCTTGCGCCGCCATGCCAATCCTCTGGAAGGCAATCTGGGCATTCTGCACACCGAGCGCGGCTTCATGCTGCTGACCGTCTTTGCCATTCTGTCCAGCGATCGCAAGGGTCCGGTGCGCGGTCACCTGGTCATGGGGCGCTTTCTGGATGAGGAGTTGCTCAAGACGTTGCGCGATCAGACCGGCGTGGCCTTTGAGGTGATGCAGGTCGGGCAGGAGACGAGCCAGGTCGATCGCCAGATCCGGGAACAACTCATTGCGGATGGTTCGCTCGCCCATTTGTTGAACGTTGATTCGGAGGTGAGCCGCTATTATTCCCTGCTGATCGATGCCGAGTCGCACCGTTCGATCCTGCTGCGCGCCGAATCGCGGAGGGATCACGTTGCACTGGGCGGTCGGGTCATGCTCGTGGGACTGGCCTTGCAATTCTTTTCGGCACTGGTGGTGCTGGTGGTGCTGATGCGCGCTCTGCGCCGGATCATCATTCGTCCGATCCGCGCGTTGACCGAGCGGATCGAAGCCGGCGATCTGACCGGCATGCCAAAGCCGGGCAACGGTCGGGCGCCTGATGAGATCGACATTCTCGGACATTACAAAAGCGCGCTGGAAAAAACGATCGACGAACGGACGCGGGAACTGCGCCTGGCGCGTGACGAGGCGCTGGAGGCGGCGCGCGCCAAGGGTGAGTTTCTGGCAACGGTGAGCCACGAGATCCGCACGCCGATGAACGTGATCATCGGCTTTTCCGAGATTCTCGAACAGCGCGCCGCGTTGAATGCCGAGGAGCGCGCTTTTTTGAAGGCGATCCGCAATGCGGGTACGTCGCTTTTGGGATTGATCAACGACATTCTCGATCTCGCGCGGGTGGAGTCCGGACGGCTGGAGCTGGAACGGTCCCCCTTTGCCTTGCAGGAACTGATCGAAGGGGTTCACGGTCTGTTCGTCGGGGTCGCGGCTGAGAAGGGGGTGAGCCTGCAGAGCCGCATCCACCCTGGGGTTCCGCCCTATCTGGTGGGAGATCGATTCCGTTTGCGGCAGGTGGTGGTCAATCTGGTGGGCAATGCGATCAAGTTCACCGACAGCGGTCAGGTGGTGGTCCGGATTTCGGAACGGGTGCGCTCGACCCGTTACAGCGTGGTGAACTTCGCCATCGAGGATACCGGTATCGGCATCCCCGAGGAGAAACGCCAAGTGATTTTTCAGCCTTTCACCCAGGGGGACTCCTCCTCCACGCGGCGGCACGGTGGCAGCGGATTGGGATTGTCCATCTCCATCCGGCTGGCCGAGGCCATGGGCGGGGCGATCTGGGTGGAAAATCGCGGCGAATCGCACGGATCGATCTTCCATTTCGCCGTGCCGCTCAAGATCGATACCACGGAATACGTCGTGGAGGGGGAAGAGGAGTCGGCGTTGCGACGCTCAGACGCGGTCGAGCCGTTGAGCTTCCTGGTGGCGGATGGTACCGAGGACCACCGTTTGCTGCTTGCGACCATTTTGAAGCAAGAGGGGCATCGGGTCGAAGTGGTCGAGCATGCGAGCGCGGTGCTGGAGCGGTTGACGCAAGGTGAACGATTCGATGCGGTGCTGTTGGATCTCCAGATACCCGAAGGGGAGGGCATCACAATGATGCGCAAGATTCGGGAACTGGAGCAAGAGCGCGGCGTATCACCCGTACCGATCCTCGTTCTGACCGCGCAGGTCGGAATCGGGGAGCGTGAACGCGCTCTTATGGCGGGATGCGATCTTTATCTGATTAAACCGATCGGACGCACCCGCTTGTTGGCGGAGATCGACACCCTGATGATGAAGCATAAAGCGCGTGCGTGATGCATGGTTCTTTATGCGTAGTTCCATTAATAGGGGTCCAGGGGGATTATCCCCCTGGTGGGATCCAAGGGCAAAGCCCTTGGGACTTTGTTTTTGACTTTAGCGCGCTCTTCAAAAGAAGCATTTTTCGCGTTTCTTGCGAAAAATGCGCCGCGCGCCGCCTTCGCGGGAGTCGTTTTTTGCTTTTTGGAAACGACTCCCGCATCGTGCACTCAAGCCTTGCGAAAAACGACGCATCCCAAAATGGGTGCGGTTTGATGCGGTTCTTTATGCGATCCCCTCCTTTTTGGTATTGATCCGCAAGGCGGGATGCCATTATGATGTTGCCAAGAATTGCATGACAATCAAGAGGTTTCTTTGTGTTTATTCACGGATGGTCATTGATTGCTTTCAATTGAGTGTGATTCAATACTTGGTTGTTTTACTTGGTTGTGGTTGTCAATCAATGCGCGCACATCGGAGTCCATTCACCGTCTGGTTGTGGTCCGATCCGTTCGCTCTTTGAAAAAACCCGGTGCAACGGTTTGACGTATCTTTCTTGGAGCAGGTCGTCCGTGAGAGGAATCCTTCTGGATCGGCGTTTTTGGGTGCTGCCGTTTCTGTTCTGGAGCGGTCTGCTCTACGTCTCCTATTATTGGAATCTGAACAATCTCGATCGGCAGGCGCTCGATCTGGCGATCAACCGTGGTCGGGTGGTGTTCCAGTTCGTCGAGACGGTGCGCCTGTGGAACGCCCAGCATGGTGGGGTGTATGTCCCGACCACCGATGCCAGCCCGCCCAATCCCCATCTGCCCGGCAAGCGCGATCTTACGACCGTTGAGGGCAGCCGCTTCACCCGGCTCAATCCGGCCTACATGACCCGGCAGATCGCCGATGTTGCCTTGCAGACCGGATACATGTCCCTGCATCTGACCAGTCTCAAACCGATCCGTCCCGAAAACGCCCCCGACCCCTGGGAGAGCGATGCCCTGCAGGCCTTTGAACAGGGGGTCAAGGAGCGCATCGCCCTGCTCGACGGGGAGCCGCTCAAGTTTCGTTTCATGGCACCGTTGGTCACGCGCGCGGCCTGTCTCTCCTGTCATGCCCACCAGGGTTATCAGGAGGGGGATGTGCGTGGCGGGCTGAGCATCACCTTCCCGGCGGATGACATCCTCAAGGCCATCTCCGAACAAAAAAATCTGCTTTTGATCTATCACCTGACGGCCTGGCTGCTCTGGTCCGGGATCTCGCTGGTGTTGTTGATCCAGATGCGGGCCGCGATGCTGCGTTTGAAAAGCGAGAACGAGCGACAGGAGTCGCTGGTGGCCTCCAGAACCGCTGAACTGGTCAGCGAAATTCGCCATCGCCAGCACGCCGACGAACAGTTGCGTACCATCACCGAGGCGTTGCCGGATGCCATCGTGTCGGTCGCCTCAGATGGTCGCATCGTCTTTTGGAACCAGGCAGCCGAGAAGATCTTCGGGCGCAGTCGAGCGGAAGTGATCGGTCAGCCGATGAGCTTCCTGGTGCCCGAGCGGTTTCGCAAAAGTCACGAACGCGGCATGGAGATGATCCGCGCCACCGGTGCGCCGATGCCCTTGGGACGCACCTTCGAGGCGTTCGGCTCTCACCGTGATGGCACGGAGTTTCCGATCGAGGTATCGATCTCCTCCTGGGTCGATGGGGATGGGGAACTCTTTTTCGCCGCCGTGTTGCGCGATGTTTCCGAGCGCAAACGGGCGAGCGATACCTTGCGCAAAAGCCGCGAGAGTCTGGCCAAGGCGCAGGAGTTGGCCCATGTGGGCAGCTGGGAGTGGGAGGTGATGACCGACCACTTGAGCTGGTCTGATGAGGTTTTTCGGATTTTCGGCATGCGTCCGGGCGAAGGGGTGACCAATTACGCGGCCTTCGAGACCGCGATCCACCCGGAGGATCGGCTGCGGGTTCGGGAGGCGGTGAACCGCTCGTTGGAGAGTGCCGGGGTTCCCTATGTGATGGAGCATCGGATTGTGCGTCCGGATGGTTCGATCCGGGTGGTGGTTGAAGTGGGCGAGGTGCGGCGCGACGAGAATGGCCGCCCGGTGCACATGGTGGGCACGATCCAGGACATCACCGAGCGCAAGGCGATTGAGGAGGAGTTGTTGCGCGCCAAGGAGGAGGCCGAGGCGGGTAACCGGGCCAAGAGCGAATTCCTGGCGGTGATGAGCCACGAAATTCGTACGCCGATGAATGCCATCATCGGCTTTTCCGATATGTTGGCCGGCAGTCATCTGGATAGCGAGCAGCGCGAGTGGATCAACGGTGTCCTGACTGCGGGTCAGGGGTTGGTCGGTCTGATCAACGACATGCTGGAGTGGGTGTTGTCGAGCGCCAACGGTGGCGCTGCGGAAGGGAACGCCTTCCAGTTGGAGCGTCTGGTGAACGATCAGCTGGACGCGACCCGGGTGCAGGCACGGCGCAAGGGGTTGCGTCTGGAGAAACGGGTGGGATCCGAGGTGCCCAATCAAGTGCGCGGCGATGAGAAGGCGCTGCGACTGGTGTTGCGCAATCTGCTGGGCAATGCGGTCAAGTTCACCCAGGAGGGTGTGGTGAAGTTGGAGGTGGATCTGGAGGATGATCCCGGTCGCGGAGCGCGCATCGTCAAGTTTGCGGTCCGCGATACCGGTATCGGCATTCCGCCGGACAAGCTGGCGGTGATCTTTGCGCCGTTCACGCAGATCGATTCGTCGCACTCGCGCAAATTTGGTGGTACCGGATTGGGATTGGCCTTGTGCCGGCGTCTGGTGGAGCGGGCCGGCGGACGGTTGTGGGTGGAGAGCACCGAGGGTGAAGGGAGTCTGTTTGCTTTCACCATCCCCCTGGAGGATGCGCCCCTTGAGGAGGGTCAACCGAAGCCGGCGATGGTCACACCGCCGCCAACCCATGAACCCACGGAGCCACCCAAGGTCAGTTTCGGTGCGTTTGGACCCAACCTCCGCCTGTTGCTGGTTGAAGATGATCCGATCAACCGCAAGGTGATCAGCGTGATGCTGCGCAAGGTGGGATTGGGGTTCCAGAGTGCCGAGAATGGTGTGGAGGCATTGGAGAAGTTGCAGGGCAATCCGTTTGATCTGGTGTTGATGGACTGTCAGATGCCGATCATGGATGGGTTTACCGCGACGCGGGAGTGGCGCAAGTGGGAAGCGGAGCACGGCATGAGTCGGACGCCGATCGTGGCCGTGACCGCATTTGCACTTCAGGAGGACAAAGAGCGCTGTTTTGCGGCTGGAATGGATGATTATCTGGCCAAACCTCTGAACTTTATCGATTTCGAGGCAACGCTTGTCCGTTGGTTGTTGGGTCGGGATGTGAGCAGCACGCCGACGACTGCGCGCAAGCCCGGGATCGGAGCTGGGAGTGAGAGTCTGGATGCCCGGGTGTTGCGGCAGTTGCGCGAGGTATTGGGCGAGGATGCGGTGCGCGATGTGGCGCGTGCGTTCGCGGATCTGTTGCCGGAGCGGATGGTGGCGATTCGCGAGGCGTTGGCAGGCGGGGATCCCGAGGGGGTGCATCTGGTGACCCATCCGTTGAAGAGCCCGGCCCGACAGCTGGGGGCGATTCGGTTCAGTGCGCTGGTCACTGAATTGGATACCCTGACCCGACAGGGCTCGTTGCAGGGGGCTGCCGGGATGGTCAATCGTCTGGAAGAGGAGGCACGGCGGGTTACGGCGGTATTGGAGGTGTTTTTTGGTGCCGGTCGCGGGGAGAAGCGTTTTGCCGGTCGTATTCTGACTCAGAGTGACGATTGATGTTGGGGGGATTCGTCGCTTCCCACAACCTGCAATCCATCATCCCCCATACCATCAGACCTCGAACACCAACCCCTCGCTGGCCAAAAGAAATTGCGGATCGCCCGGCTGAGCGGAGTTGCGCTCCAACGCCTCCAAAAAAACCTTCTCCAGGACGCCATCCGAGCGGGTGGGTTCGTGATGGGTGAAAAAGAGGGTCTTGACACCGGCTTGACGCGCCAGGGCAATGTTGGCGTCGAAGGTACCGTGCCCCCAGCCGATCTTGGTGGGATACTCCTGCACGGTGTAGGAGGTGTCAGCGATCAACACATCCACCCCGCGCACGAAATCGACGATCGCCTGATTTTTCTGCTGGATCAGGCGCTCGTATTCATCGAATTCCGGATCATCCGGTGCGTAAATATTGCCAAGATGCTCGTGATCCCCGGTGAAGATGACCGATTTGCCGTTGCATTCAATCCGGTAGCCGAAATTGAGGACCGGATGGTTCATCAACAGATTGGTCACCGTGGCATCGGCGACCTGGACGCTCTCCCCCTCGCGCAGGGTGACGTACTCCAGGGAGGCTTTCAACTCCGCCTCGCGCACCGGGAAGAAGGCGTATTGCAGTTGCGTGGTCAAGGCTTCGCGGATATCGCGCCGTCCGACCGGATCGAAGGCGCCGAAGATCTTCAAGGTGTTTCCGGGAATGAAGTTCGGGATGAAGAACGGCAATCCCTGGATATGATCCCAGTGGGTATGGGTGATGAAGAGGTGGGCAGTGAGCGGGAGCTCCGGGAAGAGCGTCAAGGCGAGCGGAAAGATGCCCGTACCCGCGTCGAGGATGATCAGGGCATTGGAATCGGTACGCACCTCGATGCAGGTGGTGTTGCCACCATGGCGAACCGTCGATGGGCCGGGTGTGGCGATGGAACCACGCACACCCCAGAATTTGATTTTCATGGTGGCTCGCAGGCAGGATCGGGTGATACAAAGTGCTGGTCAAGCAAAAAGAGCCGCAACCTGTACAGTTCCGCCGGGAGTTCTCCCAGACCGTGCAGCAATTCGGGCAGCGTACCCTTGAGGCGTCGCGCCATGGCCTCAGGCAAGGATGGTTCGAGGAGCGGATTGCCCGAATCGCCCAAACGGAGGGTTTTGGCGATCAGATTGGCCGCCTGGACGCAATCGAGCAGCGGGGTGTGTGGACCTTCCGGATCGTGATGGCTGGCCATGCTGGCGGCGCACTCCGGCGGCAGGCACCATTTTTTCGCCAGCAACGCCCCGACCTCCAGATGATCGAGTTGCAAACAGCTCCGTTCGGCCACCTGCAACGGGATTCTTTCACGGTTGGCCATCTCCAGAGCCTGGGAATGGGCCTCGGGGTTGGCGCGATGCAAGACGATCTTGCCGAAATCGTGCAGCAGTCCGGCAACGAAAAAGTTGACGGAGGTGACAGCGTTCTGGCCGATGCGACGCGCGAGATTCTGGGAGATCAGACCAACGACGAGCGCATGGGTGATCTGTCCGTCGAAAAACGGGGTCGATTCAAGATCCTGGCCGAAGAGTTCCAGGGGGGCCAGGGTCAGGGCGAGGTTTTTTACCGTGTTGATACCGACGATGACCGCAGCCTGACGAAGCGACCGGATCGGATGGGCCACACCGCACAAAGGCGCGTTGATCTGTTGCAGCAGCTTGCGGGTGAGATTGGGATCGCGCTCAATGACGCGCACCAACTCCTTGGGGGTGCTGTTGATATCCGAAGTGAGTTTCAAAATCGGGAACACGCAGGACGGAAAGGCGGGTAAGCCGTCCACGAACCGCAGCAACTCTTGTTTTGAAAGCCCCATGATGCCCCGTGCATGGTGAAATTTCATGATGGGGGGGGGAGAACCCCCGCACCCCCCACGATAATTTTTCATGATGGGAGGGGGAAAACCCCGCACCCCCCACGATAATTTTTCATGATGGGGGGGAGAAACCCCGCACCCCCCACGATAATTTTTCATGATGGGGGGGAGAACCCCCGCACCCCCCACGATAAAAATAGCGCAATACGGGTCAATTTGGGCCATGACGGGCCGACCGGTCAACCTGTTTCGTGCGCGAATCTAAAGTGATCGATTATACGCAAAAACAGTACCATTGATAAAGGGCAAAGATGGTCAATCGCCATCAACCGGGATGAATGGACAATGGATGCCTTGCCAAGGATGGGGAATTCTCGTATTTTAGGTTGATTTTTGCCTGTCTGTATTGGGTCGTTCCGCTGATCGGGTTGGATATCTCCACCTCCGGGGTCCGGTTTAAAGAGCAGCGGATCGCGAGGGGCGATTCGGCAAAAAGATCCATCCGCTTTCCAAAATCCGGATGAACTGGTTTCGTATGAGTCAACACACTGGAGAGTCACATGTTCGATTGGATCATCACCCCGGCTTACGCGCAAACTGCGGCCCCCGGTCCCGAGGGGACTTTTTTCAACCTCCTGTTCATGGTGCTGTTGTTTGGCATCTTCTACTTCCTGTTGATCCGCCCGCAACAAAAGCAGATGAAGCAGCACAAGGAGATGGTCGCCAATCTGCAGCGCGGGGACACGGTGGAGACGCGTGGCGGACTGATTGGACGGATTCATCGGGTGGAGGAGGATCATGTGGTGCTGGAACTCGGCGAAGTCGAGGTATCGGCGCGGCAGTTTCGTGCGGTACGGGTCAAGGTGCGGCGTGCGGCGGTTGCCGAGATGAGTGCCAAGGCCGGCGTGCCGGTGTCGGATGAGTCGTCCGACAAACCTGCGGACAAGCCTCAAGAGTAAGAATTCGGCATGTTTGGATTTTCGTCATCACCCAAGGAGTGACCGGACGTGCGACACTTCCCGCTCTGGAAGACCATCATCTCGCTGCTCATCGTTTTTGGCGCCATGCTCTATTCGCTGCCCACGCTGATGGGCGGCGTTCCGGCCTGGTGGCCGGGGTGGCTGCCGCAAAAGACCGTCTATCGCGGTCTCGATCTGCAAGGCGGACTTTACCTTTTGCTGCATGTTGAGACCGAAAAGGCGGTGGAACAGGCGGCTGAGAACCTGGTCGACGAAGTGCGTCTGTCGATGCGCAAGGCCAAGCTGCGTTATCAGTCGATCAAGCGCGAGGGCCGCGACAGCGTGGATCTGAAACTGCCCGCCGATGTCGTCAAGGCGGATGTCTTGAAGATCCTCAAGGAGGATTTCCGCCACTCGGTGACCGAGGAGAGTGCGGATGGCGTGCGCCTGCGTCTGTCGCCCACCGAGGTGACGGAGTTGAAAAAGTTCGCGGTTGATCAATCGATCCAAACCATCCGCTCGCGCATCGACCAGTTCGGTGTCTCCGAACCCTCTTTGCAAAAACAGGGAGAGGATCGCATTCTATTGCAACTGCCGGGGCTCAACGATCCGTCGCGCGCCAAGACTTTGATCGGTCGTACCGCACGTCTGGAGTTCAAACTGGTGGATGAAAAGGGGGATTTGAACTCTGCCCTGGCCGGCAACATCCCGCCGGACGATCAACTGCTCTACGAAGAGCGCAGCAGCAAGAAGGGGGGAACCGCGACCCGGCAACCGCTGCTTTTGAAAAAACGGACCAATCTCACCGGCGACCTGTTGACCGATGCGCGCGTCAATTTCGATCAGTTCGGCGAGGCGCTGGTGTCGATCACCTTCAATCACCAGGGGGCGCGCAAATTCGCGCAACTGACCGGTGAGCACGTCGGCGAGCGCATGGCGATCGTGCTGGATGACAAGGTCTACTCCGCGCCGGTGCTGCGCGAGAAGATCGAAGGTGGACGGGCGCAGATCACCGGCAACTTCTCCATGGAGGAGGCCCACGATCTGGCCATCGTGCTGCGCGCCGGCGCCCTGCCCGCCCCGGTCACCATCATGGAGGAGCGCACCGTCGGACCGACGCTGGGCAGCGACTCGATCCGCGAAGGGGTGCTCTCCTCGCTGATCGGCGGTTTGCTGGTCATCGTCTTCATGGGGATCTACTACAAAGGGTTGGGGATGCTGGCCAACATCGCCGTGATCTTCAACGTCTTCATCGTCATGGCGGTACTCGCCGGGCTCCAGGCTGCGCTCACCCTGCCGGGCATCGCCGGCGTGGTGCTGTTGATCGGTATGGCAGTCGATGCCAATGTGCTGATCATCGAGAGAATTCGTGAAGAGTTGCGACTGGGCAAATCCCCGTTTGCGGCCATTGATCAGGGGTATGACAAGGCCTTCATGACCATTCTCGACTCGCACGTCACCACCTTGGCCACGGCGCTGATCCTGTTCCAGTTCGGCACCGGGCCGGTTCGCGGCTTTGCGGTCACGCTGATCATCGGTCTGATCTCGTCGCTCTTCACCTCGATCACCCTGACCCGCATGATGCTCTACTACATCCTGCACAACCGTCGGATACGCCAGTTGAGCTGTTAGGATCGGACCTTTTCACGGATACAAAAAAACATGGAATTCATCGATCCGAAAATCAACGTCGATTTTGTTTCCAAGCGCAAGTGGGCCTTTCTGATCTCCGGGCTTTTGCTGGTGATCAGTCTCTTCTCTTTGGCCACGCGCGGCTTGAACTTCGGCCTGGACTTCTCCGGCGGCGCGGTGATGCAGCTGCGTTTCCCCGGTCCTGCGCCGGTGCATCAAATCCGCGTCTCCTTGACCGAGATCGGTCTGGGCGCGGCGGTGATCCAGGAGTTCGGCTCCCCTGAAGAGATCCTGATCCGCATCCATCAGGAACATCAGGAAGGGCAGGATGGTCAGGCCGCCTCGAAGATGGCGCAAAAGATCGTCGACACCCTCTCGCCGCTCGCCGGATCCTCCGGCAAGGTGGAGTTGCGCCGGGTGGAGTTCGTCGGCCCGCAGGTCGGCAAGGAGTTGACCATCAACGGCATCTGGGCGGTAGTCTATTCATGGATCGCCATCCTGGTTTACGTCGGAATCCGTTTTGAATTCCGCTTTGCACTCGGCGCCGTATTGTCGCTGATTCACGACGTGTTCATGATTCTCGGCTTCTTTTCGTTCACCCAGAAGGAGTTTTCATTGGTCGTCGTGGCAGCGGTACTCACCGTGATCGGCTATTCGATCAACGATACCATCGTGGTTTTCGACCGGATTCGCGACGAGACCAAGCGGCTGCGCAATCAGCCGATGGAAGCGATCATTAATGAGGCGACCAACCGCACGCTTTCGCGCACGATCAACGTCTCTTTGACTGTGGTTCTGGTGTTGCTGGCGCTCTTTTTCTACGGGGGCGAAGTGATCCACGACTTTGCCGTTGCCCTGTTGCTGGGTGTGGTGGTGGGAACCTGGTCCTCGATCTATGTCGCCAGTCCGACGGTGTTGGTGTTCGAGCATTGGCGGTTGGCCCGGCAGGCCAAGGCGAAAGCGCAAGCATGACGAGGTTGCGCCAAACCGCACCGATCGGCAATGTATGGTTTTACTGTTAAAAAAAAAGAGAGGGTCTGGGAGATTCCTCTCCCAGGGTTTTGAATGTGCCTTTGACTTTAGCGCGCTCTTGAAAAGAAGCGTTTTTTGCGAAAAATACGCCGCGCGCCGCCTTGGCGAGCTTCGTGTCCGCTTTTTGGAAACGAAGCTCGCATCTTGCACACAGCCTTGCGGATAATTACGCTTCTCAAGATGATTGCGGGATAGCATGACAAATCGTTGCCAAATAAGAACAATACCCGTTCAACCAAATCGAAACATTTGAATACCAGGATGCACGCATGAGCGACGAACCAACCGCCGGATCATCGGATGACTACCATCTGCGCTTTCAGGTCGCGGCGCCGACGTTCAGCGCGGAACAGGATCGTCAACATGCCGAGGCCATGGAGCAGCTCAAACGGCTGTTGGCCGAGGGGCGATCGTGGGAGGCCGCCACCAGGGGGATCAAAATCGCTGACGAGAGCTTCAAACAGCTCGTGTTGGCCGATTTTTTGAAGATACTTCTGGCCGAGCGTCATTTTCAGGGTGGAGAGCGTCTCAAGGCGATCGCCAAAGAGATCGGCGCGCCGCTGGAGCTGCTGGTCTCGATGAAAGAAGAGATGCTGCGCGAGGTGAGCGACTCGGCACAAGAGGCTTATCGTATTTCACGTCAATCGTAAATGTGGGGAAAAGAGGGTAATTGGGCATGGCACGAATTCTGGTGATCGATGATGACGCCTCCATCCGCGCGCTGTTGCGCGAGATTCTGACCGATGAGGGACACGAGGTCGAGGAGTCCCCGGATGGCCGCGCCGGGTTGCGGCGTTTCAAGCAGTATCTGCCCGATCTGGTGATGACCGACATCCTGATGCCGGAGAAGGATGGCGTGGAGCTGATCATGGAGTTGAAGGAGGTCACCCCTTCGATCCGCATCGTCGCCATGTCCGGTGGCGGACGCGGATTGGATGCGGCCTTCAATCTGCGCATGGCCCAGGATTTCGGGGCAACGCGTCTGCTGGTCAAGCCGTTCGGGCGTGGTCAGGCTTTGGAGGTGGTCAACGAGGCGTTGGCGTTGTGAGAACAACGACGCCAAATCGGTAGAGAGCGCAGCGATTCAAGACAACGGTTACCGCAGCACCCCTGGAACTCCCGCAAGGAGTGCCACCAGAGGGCTCCCCCCAGCATACAAAAAGAAAAGAGGGTCCGGGGACAACTCCCCGGCCCCTCTTAAACCGCACCCAGCTTGGAATGTGTCGTTTTTATTGGTAAGAAAAAAGAGAGGGTCTGGAAGATTCATCTCCCAGACCCTCTCTTTTTTCTTACCAGTAAAACAACTCATTCCAAGCTGCGTTCGGTTTAACCGTCGGCGTTGATCTTGGCGATGATCTCGCTCAACTTCTCGTTGGATGATTCGTTCGGCACCTGACAGGTGCCGGCATTCTGATGCCCACCACCGCCATAGCTCAAGGCCAGTTCGCCGACATTGGTCTTGGAGGTGCGATCGAGAATCGATTTGCCGATGGCAAACACCGTATTCTGCTTCTGGAAGCCCCACAAGACGTGAATCGAGATGTTGCACTGCGGATGCAGGGCATAAATCATGAAACGGTTGCCGGCCCAGATGGTCTCCTCTTCACGCAGATCGAGCACCACCAGATTCTTGTAGACCGTCGAGCAGCGCTGCAACTGCTCCTTGAACTTCCCTTCGTGCTCGAAATAGATATCGACCCGCTCCTTGACATCCGGAAGTTGCAGGATCCCTTCGATGGGCATTTCGCGGCAGTGGTCGATCAACTCCATCATCAACTGGTAGTTGGAGACGCGAAAACTGCGGAACCGTCCCAAACCGGTGCGGGCATCCATCAGATAGTTCATCAACACCCAGCCGGTGGGATTGAGGATCTCTTCACGGTTGAAACGGGCGGCATCCCCCTTGTCCACGGCCTCCATGAGATCCAAAGAGACGCGCGGGAAGGTGGCTGCACCGCCGTAATAATCATACACCACGCGGGCTGCCGAGGGGGCATCCGGATGGATGATGTGATTGGTCGGTTTTTCGACGCCCCGGCGGATGGTTTCGCTCAAGTGATGATCGAAGGCCAGATGGACCCCTTCGACGTAGGGGAGATTGGTGGTGATGTCGCGATCGGTAATCGCGATCTTGCCATCCTGCATATCTTTGGGATGCACGAACTTGATGTCGTTGATCAATCCCAACTCTTTCAACAACACCGCGCACACGAGGCCGTCGAAATCGCTCCGTGTCACCAGACGAAACTCTTCCTTGCCACTCATTCCACACCTCCAAAGACGCATACTACTGCAACACGAGCGTTGGTCGCGACCGTACATGTTCATGAAAGCCGTGTTCAATACACAGCGGTTTGAGCGTGCTACACGGCGATTTTTAAGCGCCGGATACACGCGAGATGAATTTATCCTAATTTATCCGATTCGCAAAGCGAACACCAAAAAAAATCTGAACAACCGGATCACATTGACCAAAAAAATCGCCAACAGTGGTGGATGCGTGGGTTGTGTGCAAAATCGGGACCGATCGTCTGGCGGGTGATCTCCTCGCATTGCAATCCGGCGGGGAGCGCCTCGCTGTCCAGACGAAAACGTCGGGCATTGTTGGAAAAGAACAGCATCCCATCCGGCGTCAGCAGTCGGGCGGCCTGGGTGATCAGGGCCGGATGTTCGCGTTGCAGATCGAACGGTCGCTCCATGCGCGCCGAATTGGAAAAAGTGGGCGGATCCAAGAGAATCAGGCCGAACTTCCCCTCCCCGCCCGACTCGGAGGCCTTGGCGAGCCACTCCAGGCAATCGGCGCGCACCACCCGGTGATTCAAGCCCGAAAAGCCGTTCAGGGCCAGATTGCGTGCCGCCCACTCCAGATAGTGACGTGACAGATCCACGGTGACGGTCTCGCGCGCCCCACCCGCTGCCGCATAAACCGACGCACTGCCGGTGTAGCCGAAGAGGTTCAAAAACCGCCGGTTGGCAGACGATGCGCGGATCATGCGTCGCAACGGCGCGTGATCCAGAAACAGCCCTACATCGAGGGTCGCGGTGAAATTGACCAAAAAACGCAAGCCGCTCTCCCCCACTTCGACCCACGCACGCTCTGAATCGAGCCGTCCGTACTGCCCTCCGGCATTGGCCGACTGGCGACGCCGGGTTTTGCAGTGGATCTTTTCCGGATCGACCCCCAACGTTTGCGGCAACACGGCCAGCACCTCACCCAGACGCCGCCGCGCTGCCTCCGGATCGACCCCCGCCGGAGCACGATACTCCTGCAAATGGACCCACGGACCGTACACATCGACCGCAACCGCATACTCCGGGATATCGGCGTCATACAACCGGTAGCAACTCACCGCCTCGCGCTTGAGCCAGCCATTCAGGCGACGGCGGTTTTTTTTCAACCGATTGGCGAACATCTCCGCGCCGGGGGCATGCGGATCACCGGGAATCGGCACCGGCTCATCGGTCGCCGGCTCCTCCACGACCCGAGGGGGGAGAGCGTTCTTTTCGACACGCGGAGCAGCAACCGCGTCAAAAACCAGCAACCGGCAGGCGATCGGACCGTTGTAAAGCGTCTTGCTGGCAGAGGGTTTGCTGCCCAGCGCCTCGGCCAGACGCGGGGCAGCGGTCAACACCGCGCCGCGCCAGCCGGTCAGACGACTGCGCAGACGACTGCCGAGCAGCCGGTAAAGCGGTTCAAGTTGCTCGATCTCCCCCTGCCGCTCGCCATAGGGCGGATTGACCACCATCAGACCCGCCACCCCCTCGGGTCGCTCCAGTTGATCGAGGGGGCGCGTTTCAAGAGCGATGCGATCGGCAAGCCCGGCCTGTAGCACGTTGTCACGCGCCGCCGCAAGCACCTTCTCCTCCGCATCAAATCCAAAAAGCGCCGGAATCCCACCCCGTCCGGCACGGGCGCGCTCATGCGCCTCGGCCCGTATCGGTTCCCAGACGTGTGGATCAAACCCTGACCAGCCAAAGAATCCAAAATAATCCCGCATCAGACCGGGGGCCACATCACCCGCGATCCAGGCCGCTTCCAGCAAAAAGGTACCAGAGCCGCACATCGGATCCAACAACATGCCACCACTTTTGGCGATCTCCGACCAACCAGCCTCCAGCAGGATCGCAGCCGCCAGATTCTCCTTCAACGGGGCGGTGCCGCTACTCACCCGATATCCCCGGCGATGCAATGCCATGCCCGAGAGATCGATGCCGACATCCACGCCGCGCTCTTCATTCAGCCGGGCGTGAATGCGCAGGTCCGGACGCTCGAAGTCAACTGAAGGACGGACGCCACACCGCTCGCGCAGCCGATCCACCACCGCATCCTTGACCTTCATGGCGCCGAAACGGGTATGCCGGATCACTGCGTTGGTGCCGGAAAAATCGACCGCCAGACTCCCGGTGGCACGCAGATGCTCCTCCCAGGGAATCTCAAACAACCCCTGATACAGGGCCTCAATCTCATCCGCCGGCACGCGCGCCAAAGGCAACAGCAACCGACTGGCCACGCGCGCATAGAGACAGACCCGACAGACGACCGCGAAATCCCCCTCAAAGGAGACCCCGGCGGTCAACGGACGCACCCGACGGGCGCCCGCCAGCCGCAACTCATCGGCCAACAGGGATTCGACCCCCCGAGGCGAGGCAGCAAACAGACGCATCCAGGCTGGATTCATGCGTGTATCCTATCCTGTTCTATTCTGAGGTCAGCATACCCAAGGCGTGCTTGTAGAGATCGAGCAGGGTCTCCTCCTCCTCGATCTGATGCGGCTCCATGGCACGCAACCGAATGATCTTGCGTAAAATTTTTGTATCAAACCCCATGGATTTGGCCTCGGCGTAGACCGCCCGGATGTCGGCGGAGATGCCCAGTTTCTCCTCCTCCAGCCGCTCGATCCGTTCGACCACGCGCCGCAACTCCTCGCTGGAGATGCCACCCACATCATCCGCCGGCACCGGCTTGCCCGCTTCCACCACTTTCAGATTCATCCCGAATGCTCCCGCATGCTTAAGTTGCTCCCTCGGCCAAGCAAAGCAGCATACCCTCAAATCCGCCCGTCTGACCAGCCTTTCCATCCAAAGTCAATCTTGCTACAATGTAAGATATAGAAATAATTGCATTTTTTGCAAATCTCTCCACCGCCCCACCCCAGGAGTCCACACCCATGTCCGCAGCCGATGCCAGCAGCACCTCCCTCGTTCAACTCGACAAGATCGTCGCCACACTCGATCGCCTCCCGCCGCTCTGTTCGAACGGCTTTCACGGCATCGTCGATCACATGGGAGGATTTTCCGCCAGTTTTGCCGCCAGCGCCAGTCGCGCCTCAGCGATCCGCGAGCGTCACTCGGTGAAGGGCAAGGCCCAGGGGCTCACCCCCCTGCAGAACGAATTGACCCGCATCCACCGCGAGGTCGAAGCCTCCTTGAAACAGATGGACACCCTGTTGGGGCAAACCCGCGCCTTTATCCAGACCACCGACGAATTGATCCTCTGGTCGCTGACATTAGAGCAGGATGCCTACCTGCCGTTGATGGCCGACCAGCTCTCCAGTCAAGGCAGCGACACCCTGGAACGCCAGACTCAGTGCGCCATCATCGACAGCCTGATGCGTCAGATCCGCCCTTTGATCCACGATCTGACCGCCTCGTTGCAGGATGCCTCGACCCTCATGCAGCAACTCTCGCGTCGCCTGGTGGCGGATATGGATCTCTCCAGCCACCGGCTGCGGGCGTTGAAGAGCCGCTTGAAAGAGGTGCTGGGCCGGATGGGCGGGTCGATCGGCGCCATTGATCAGGCCTGCCAGAAGATCGAAGGGCACGCTGAGGCCAATCATGGGGTGTTGTTCAACATGATGCAAACCATGCAGTACGACGACATCAGCGTTCAACGTCTGGCACATGTCGCCGAGACCACCCGTCAGGCGCGTGACCGTCTGGCCGGTGCGCAGGGCGAGGCCAATGGGGTGCGCTGGTTTGCCATGGTGACCCGGCTGTCAATCGAGCAGCTGGAGGAGACCGCCACCGATCTGGTCACCGCCGTGCAGGCAATGCATCGACATTTGACGAACATCACCGATCTGGCCGAGGCGCAGAAGAAAACCATCTTTTCGGCCCGCAACGTCAGCATGGAGTTTCAGCAGGATCTGGCCGAGGCCTCCTATCATCTGGCGGCGATGCTGAAGTTGCCCATCCTGGAGGATGCTTTGCTTTCGGACATCTTGAAAACCCTCTCCCAGACCGAAAACATCCTCTTCATGGCCCACAAGGCGATGGAGACGCTCGACAAAACCGCCGGGCGGCTGAGCGGTCTTTCCAAGGAGGTCAACACGCGCGGTCAGAGCCGGCTGGAAACATTGGCCGAAGCGATCCAGGAGCTGGCACGGCGGGTACACGAGGAGGGGCGCCAGAAGTCCGAAACACTGCTCAATGCTGCCGAGACGATCCAGGTGATCAACGGCGAGTTCTCCGAACAGGCGGCCCCGAAGATCATGAACGCTGGGGTGATGCTGCGGCGCGTGCCGTTGACCATCCGTCGGCTGGAGATGAGCAACGCCGATCTGGCGACGATCTTTTCCGAATCACTGGCCGAGACCCAGGCGACTTATAATCAAATCATGTTGTTGACCTCGGACATCACCTTCCACACCGTACTGCGCAACACCGCAACACAGATCATCCGCGAGTTGCAGGAGATTCAGTATCGCGAGGCCGGGGAGTATCTGGCGACCCTGGTGGCCGATTGTGTGCCGCTGGCCGAGGAGTTCAAGGGGTTGTGGTCGCTCTACACCATGGAGAGCGAACGGAAGATTCACGCAGCGCTGTTGGGGGGTGTGGATGGTGTGGATGGCGAGGATGCGGGTGGCGGGGATGACGGGTTTGAGTTGTTTTGATTTCAAGCCGCACGGAGCTTGAACCGTACCCATCATTGGAATGTATGGTTGTACTGGTAAAAAAAAGAGAGGGTCTGGGAGATTCGGTAGTGTCTTACGTTAACCTAAACTGCACCCAGCCTGGAATGTGTCGTTTTTACTGGTAAAAAAAAGAGAGGGTCTGGGAGATTCATCTCCCAGGGTTTTGCTTTTGACTTTAGCGCGCTCTTATAAGAAGCATTTTTCGCGTCTTTTGCGAAAAATGCGCCGCGCG
>JAMOBI010000057.1:0-22509 GCA_039908105.1 Magnetococcus sp. YQC-9 | reverse complement strand
TCCGAAGGAACGATCGTGGCTCCGGTCACCTTCTCGATCGGTGGGGTGGTGTTGGGTACGATCATCCCGCCCTTGGCCTCTGGGTACTATTATGTGACGGTGCACGACCTGGTCAACGCAGATGATGTGGATGCCTTGACCAAGGCGATCAATATTCAACGTTTCTTGAGTTCCATCAGTACCTCTGCGACTCCGACCACCATTCTGATCAAGGCGTCGGAACGTTTCGCCCTGGCCAATGAATCGATCAATCTGGCCGAGCTGCCGGTCTCGCAGTTTGTCACGCGGGCAACCACAATGATCAATACGTTGATCGGTGCGAATATCCTGCCAGCAGGTAGCGCCTTGATCGAAGCGACCTCGGTGAACGCGAATTTGAATACCTTCAAGTCGCAGATCGATGTCACCCGTCTGGTGTCCGTGACGATCGCCGGCAACAGTTCGGTGTCTGCCGATGGAAAAACGGCCATCTCCTTGCAGATCGAGGTCAAACCGCAAACCAATGCCTCAATCAAGGGGGGCTTGGTCCATGTCTTTGGCAACGAGACGAACGTCTGTTCCGGTGGCACGTTGACCACTGCTGTCGACAAATTCGTGCGCTCCGACGGCTTTGCCTATGTGACCTTGACCCCGGATTGCGTCTCCGGCGAAGTGATGATCACCGCCACGGTGGGCGGTCTGATCGGCCAGAAGGTGATCCGCTTTACGCCCGGTCCGCTCTCGAATGCCAACTCCTCCCTGGTGGTCACTCCTTCGACCTTGCCGGCGGATGGCAAATCCACGGCCAAGGTGACGGTCACCTTGCTGGATGGTTACAACAATCCACTCAGCGACGGCACCAAGGTCACCTTGATTACCGATCTGGGCACGATCATCGGGGGGGGCACGCAGGAGACCATCTCCGGGCAGGCGATCTTCACCGTGCTCGCGCCGACGGTCACCGGGATTGCCCATCTCTCAATTGTCGAGGCGCCTTATCTGACCACGATCATTCAGGTCAATACCACGCCATCGGCGAGCTATCCGAGTTATGACGGGGTGTTCGCAGGATCGGCGGTCGAGGGGTTGCACTACAAGGCGGAGTTGAACGGCGTGCTCCAGGAGGGGGAGACCGATGCCGAAGGGCGCTTCAAGTTCTTTGCCATCGGTTCGGTGATCTCACCGGTCACCTTCTCGGTGGGCGGGGTGGTGTTGGGCTCGATGACCCCGGCCTCGACCGTCGGCATCCAGACTGTCAATGTCCACGACCTGGTGAACCCATCGGATGCCGACGCGGTGCAAAAGGCGATCAATCTGCAACGGTTTCTCACCAGCATCAACACCTCGGGCACGAACAGCTCGATGTTGATCACCGCTGCCGAGCGTGCCGCTCTGGTGGCCGAGAGCGTCCGCTTGAGCGATCTGACCGTGGCCAACTTCGATAGCCGTGCCCAAAGTCTGATCAACACGTTGATCTCCGCCAGTGCGTTGCCCTCCGGAACGGTGTTGGCCACCACGGCAGCGGTGAGTGATCACCTGTACGACAGCAAGAGCCGCATCGATGGCGCGCGCATCGGCGATCTGGAGATTGCCGTGGGTGCCGAGTCGGTGCAGGCCGATGGCAAGAGTCGCATCCTGATCCGCATCTCTGCCAAAACCCAGAGCAATTCCCCCCTGGCCGGCGGTCTGCTGCGCATCACCACCTCGGCGGGCACCCTCGGCAACGAGACCAATCCCTGTACCGCCACCACCTTGACCACCTCGGTGGATCAAATCACCGATGCCACCGGCACGGCCAATCTCTTCCTGGTGCCGCAGTGTCAGAGCGCCAATGCCCTGATCACCGCGACTCTCGGCGGCAAGATCATTTTAAAGACCATTCAATTCACGCCGGGTGCGGCATCGATTGCCAACTCGTCGATCACCGTCAATCCGGGTACCCTGCCGGCGGATGGCAACTCCACGGCCACGGTCGTCGTCTCGTTGCGCGATGCTCATGACAATCCGGTTGTAGATGGCACCAAAGTCACTTTGCTGACCACGGCTGGCACGATTCAGGGGGGCAGTTCCAGCACCACGGTTTCCGGTCGGGCCAGCTTCACGCTGGTGGCCTCATCGACCAATACCGATGCCGTGTTGAGCTTGAGTGAAATAACCGGGCTATCCAAAACGGTCACAATGGGTTTGTCCGGCGGTGGTGGTGGATCGACCGGCGGCACGTACGACCGCAAACCGAGTGCGATCCAGATGTCAACGTCTCTGCAGAAAATCTTCGTGCGCGGCGTGGGCAAGACCGAAATCGTCGGCATCTCGATCCAGGTGCGCGACAATGTTGGCGATCCGATCAACGACAGTGCGACGGGTTTGAACTATCCGGCCAACTTCAACAACTTGCGTGTGACCTTGAAGACCCGTCCCCACGGCGGTGAGACCATCGCCGGGATTGGCCGCAAGAGCACCGCCACCTTGGATTCGGACTCCGAGACCCATAAAAGCTCGGACAGCGTCAATTGGATCCTGGTGCGCACCATCAACGGTTCGGCAACCATCACCCTGACCTCGGGTGTGCGGCCCGGTGTGGTGGAACTGATGGTCGAGGCGCTGGATGCCGATGGCACCACGGTGCTTGCGAGCGCCGTCTCGTCGCTGGTCGCCATCTCCTCGGGGCCGGCCCATGCCATCATGCTCTCCGAGGCGATCAAAGAGGGGGTGGTCAACCTGAAGGATTATGGCCGTGGCGGGGTCTATTGTCGTCTCGGCTCGGCGCTGGTGACCGATCGCTACGGCAATGCCGTACCCGATGGCACGGTGATCTCGTTGATGCAGCTTGATGCCGTGCTCGCCGAAGGGACGACCGGACAGATTGCCGCCTCCTCGACCGATCTGACCGATACCACCGCCACTTTCAATGCCTTAAAGCAGATCGACAGCTCCGGTATCGGTCGCAAGATCCAACCCGGTGATCAGGTATTGATCAATCCGATCGATACGGCCAAAGATCGGCGCCGCTTTGTCAGCAGCTGGCCTTCGACCGGCACCACCCTGACCACCAACAATGGCTACTCGCAAACCAGGAGCGGGTTGCACTACTACGTCGGCGCCTCGTTGCACGGCGGTGCGATCCACGGCTATTCCGGCCAGACCGGGTGTGATCCGACGATGTTGACCACCGGCTTTACCACCACCACAGGCGGCGTGGCCCCGATCCGGGTTACCTATCCGGCCAACCAGGATGTCATCCAACTCGGCTGTCTCGGCTACGACACCGCCGGCAACTACAACGATACCTCCGTCGAGGCGGTGCGCTTCCCGAATCGTTCCGGACAGGTGATGATCGTGGCTGCCGTCAACGATGAAAACGATGTCGGAGCCAGTGGGGTCACCCTGATCACCAAGGGGAAATTCTGTTACTCTGCGACCGGACCGGCTACGTTGACGCTCTTCCCGACGCGTATCAGCGGCAGCACGGGTACGGTCACGCAAACGTTTACCGTGACGGTATTAGACAACGCGCAGATCCTGGTGCCAAACGTTTGGGTCACCTGCACGCGAGCCAACAACAGTTCGGGCAGTTTGGATATCTCCATCGGAAGCCCAGGATTGGACACTCTGCCCGTTTTGACCGATACCGACGGCGTGGCCACTTTTACCGCCATCGTCACGGGCCGAGGGGCCACGAATGATGCCGGCAGTATTTCGTGTACCGGATTGAATGCCAATGCCAGCATCACCGTCTATTGATGCCTGGGTGGCCAAAATCTGGCAACGGTTGACCACCCCGATTGGCGGCAGTGGGCGTGTGCGGCTGGAAAAACCGGTCGAGGGCGCGCCGGTTGTCGGCAACTGGCGTGAGCGGCCGGGTAAACCGATCGATTGGCAGGGGCTTTTCAAACGGCCCAAACGGAGCGCCGAGGGGATGTCCGCGCTCTACATCAACGACGAGGGGGTCGGGCTGGTGCATGTCGAGTTTCCGGATGGCCAGTTGCCGAAACTGGATGTCTGCGCCTTCGCGCCGTTCGTCAAGGGGCAGACCGCCGTCAAACTGGCCCAAACCCTCATCAAGATGCATAAACTGGAAAAATCCCGATTTGTCGGGGTGCTCGATCGTGGTGCCTATGTGCTGTTTCCCGCCGATGCGCCGGAGGTGCCGCGCGAGGAGTGGGGTGCGGCCATGAAGTGGCGCATCAAGGATCAGATCAACTTTCCGGTGACCCAGGCGGTGGTGGAGATCTTCGACATGCCGGGCAATACCAGCCGCATCTATGTGGCGGTGGCCAAAGAGTCGGAGGTGCGAAAACTGGCGCAACTGTTTCAGGCCGTGAAGGCGAAACTGCTGGCCATCGATATCCCGGAGCTGGCGTTGCGCAACCTGGTGAAAAACCTGCCCGATGATGCCGAGGGCGTGGTGATGCTCCATCTGGAGCGCAAAAGCGGCGTGGTGATGATGATCAAGCGGGGTCGGTTCTATCTGGCGCGCCGGTTGGAGAACGGTCTGGAGCTGTTGCAATCCGCCCTGACGCCGGATGGCGGCGGGCTCTCTTCCTCACCTTTCATGGATCGCATCGCACTGGAAGTGCAGCGCACCATGGACTACTTCGAGAGCCATTTCGGCCAGGCACAGGCCGGGGGGTTGCAGATCGCACCGCTGTTGCTCCCGATCGAGGGGTTTCGTCAGGCCCTGGCCGAACGGTTGGGGATGCGCATCAAGTTTCTGCCGATTGCCGATATTCTCCAGTGTCCGGAAGAGCTCTCCGAGAGTGAACTGGCACGGGCCCTGCCGGCCATTGGCGCAGCCCTGCGCGGCAGGGGTGAGGAGGCAGAGGCGTGAGTCTGCAACAGGTCAACTTCTACCAGGAGAGCTTCCACCCCCGTTTCGATCCCCTGGCCTTGCGGACGATCGGACAGCTGTTGCTCTTGCTGTGGCTTTTGGTGTTGGGAAATTTTCTCTTCTTCGAGTGGCAACTCTCCCGGGAGCGCGCCCGGATTGCGGAACTCCACAAGCAGAAGGATCAATTGACCACACGGGTGACCGAACTCTCCACTCTCTATCCGGCCCGTCCCGCCAAACCAGAGCTGGTCAGTGAGATCGAGCGGTTGGAGCAGGACAAGCGGTTGAAGAGTCGCATGTATGTGCTGCTCAATGAGGGATCTTTGGGGGGAGGGGACAAGGGATTCTCCAGAATTTTTCGTGAATTGGCAGCCGTTCGTACCGAAGGGGCCTGGGTGACCGGCATTGGCGTGTTCGACAACGGGCGCCAGTTGGTGCTTGAGGGGGCCTCCGAGAACAAAAGCGCCGAGCGGATTCCCCGGGTGATCCAGGCGGTCGTGCAACGCCCGGCCTTTTCCGGTTACGCATTCAACCATTTTCGGATTCAGCCGCAGAAAGAGGGCGCTTCGCTGCTGACGTTTCAGGTCAAGACCGGAACCGACCAGGAACTGGAGCGCTTTTGGGAGAAAAAAGAGCATCACGAGCCGGATATCCTGCGAAAATCCCGTACCGCGATCGAGCAGGAGCAGGAGCGGTTGCGGAAAATGAGCCAGCCCTTGAGCATTCCGGCGCCCAATCCTCCACCACCGGCCAAACCGGGTGGCAAGTCATGAGTCAAACGCGGGCATTGCAGAAGCAGTGGCAGGAGATCGTGACCCGTCTGGAGCGGCTTTCACGGCGCGAGCGGATCCAGATGGTGTTGTTGTTGTTGATCGTCGTGGGTGCGGTCTGGTCGCAGTTGATCATGGATCCGTTCACCAAAGAGCGGGTCAATCTGGACAAGCAGCGCGTTTCGGTGGAAAAGGGGATCCGCGAGATGGCGGCCCTTGAGAGCGAGGTGCTCGCCCGCAAGGACAAACATCCGGATCAGCAGGCCAAGGAGCGCATCGAGCGGTTGCAAGGGGAGGTCGATTCTCTGGACAAGAAGATGGCTGCCGGCTTGCGCGGGTTGATCGCCCCTGGCGATATGCCCAAGCTGTTGGGGGAGATGCTCGCCGCCGAGAGCGGTTTGACCCTGATTTCGATTGATATCGAGCCGCCACAGAATTTATTGGAGGGGGAGAAGGGGGATCGATCGCTTTTTCAGCATGCGTTGATGTTGCGTTTTTCTGGCGACTATCTCAACGTATTGCGCTATTTGCACGAGTTGGAGAAAAAGCCCTGGAAGATCTTCTGGGATGCCGTGGAGTTCGTGGTGGCTGATTATCCGGTCTCCTACGTCACCCTGCGCATTCACACCCTGAGTTTCTCTCCGGCTATTCTCGGCAAGGGGGAGTGAGGTGATGGTTAAGGTTCGACTGTTACCGGGGGCCGGGGGAGGTTAAACCGCACTTTTTTGGGTTGCGTAGTTTTTTGGCAAGGCTTTTGTGCAAGATGCGAGCATCGTTTCAAAAAAGCGGAAACGACGCTCACGAAGGCGGCGCGCGGCGCATTTTTCTAGAAAATTCGCGAAAAATGCTTCTTGAGAAGAGCGCGCTAAAGTCAAACCAAAGTCCCAAGGGCTTTGCCCTTGGATCCCACCAGGGGGATAATCCCCCTGGACCCCTATTAATGGAACTACGCATCCCGTGATGGTTGCGGTTTAATAAAAACGATACATTCCAGGCTGAAAGCGGTTTGGCGCTCTTGGACCCCTGCAACCGTATACTCCTCTCACGCCGGTTTGGCGTGATTCCACGACAGAAACGCTTTCATATCCTCGATATCCCCATCCCCGCAGATGATCTCGGCCAAAGTCGCCAACAACTCCGGCTCGGCGTGACCATCCTTGACCGCGCGTTGACAGTTGCAACGCAGATCCCAACCCGGCGAACGGGCGCCAGCCAAAATGAGCTTCTTGAGGCGACTCAAAGCCTGATCGAACCGCCTGGTATCGTGGGCGAGCACGTAGAACCACAACTCCAAAGACAACACCGGCGATGAGTCGCCCAAAAGTTCCAAGGCCTTGTCCAGCAGGGGCAACCCCTCCTGATGGCGCCCCTGGCAGAGCAATAACTGTACGAAGTTGCCCAGACGGTGGATGTTGTCCGGCTCCACATGCAGCGAACGGCGGAACAGCTCCTCGGCGACTTCATGGTTGCGGCGCAGATTCTTCATGAAGAGCGCGAAATTGCCCAGATGGTTGGAGTCGTGCGGATCGGCCTCCAGGGCGCGATGATAGTACTCCTCGGCAGCGTCGTAGTCGTGGCGGATGTTCTTCATGAACAACGCGAAATTGCCCAGATGGGCGGAGTGATGGGGATCGACGCGCAACGCCTCGCGAAAATAACGTTCCGCCCCGTTGTGATCGTGCCGGACGTTTTTGAGGAACAAAGCGAAGTTGCCTAAAGAGTTGGCATCCTGCCCATCGAGCGCCAGCGCGCGGCGATAGAGGTTTTCGGCCAGATCGTCATCCCGGCGGCTGTTGTGCAGGAAAAAGGCGTAGTTGCCGAGCACCGAGGCGTCCTGATCGTCATCCAAACGCCGGGCACGCCGGAAGAGCGCGTCGGCCTGCTCGTCGTGACCGCGAATTTCATGCAGGAACAACGCCATGTTGCTCAACAGCACGGCGTTTTGCGGGTCGAGCTTCATGGCCTGACGGTAGTACTGTTCCGCCTCGTCCGGTGCGCGCCGCACATCGTGCAGAAACGCCGCGAAGTTGGCCAGATTGGTGGCATGGTCGGGATCCGCTCCCACAGCCAGGCGATAGACGGTCTCGGCCTCGACGCCATCGCGTTTGACTTCATGCAGAAACAGGGCGAACTGTCCCAACAACTCCGCATTGGTCGGCTCCAGGCTGACCGCCTGCCGGAAGAACCGTTCGGCCAGATCAAAATCCTGAATCACCTTCTCGGCGACAAACCGCTTGGCCAACAGCTCCGGCACACCGGAAGGGTTGGGATCCTCCTTGTCCGGCACCCAGCGGATCTCCTCGGAGGCGAGAATCGGGCCCAGGCGCGCCATGAGTGCTTCGGCCCCCTCGGAGAGATGCGGGCCGGGACTGACCGGACCGGTTTCATCGGTCTCATCGAGGCTTGACGGGTGAAACTCCAGCGTGGTGATCTCGCCTGGCGACGGATGCCACTCGGCGAGCGCTTCTCGATCGGTCGGCACACCCGGCCCGGAGATGCGTACCTCGTAGCCGTGCAGGCGCAAAAAGACCCAATGATTCCAGGCCTCCTGGGATTTTTTTGCCACCTTGCGTCCGCTCAGAAAGGCGGCGATCGTCGCCAAACCGTGCAGAAGTCCCAAAGAGTGGTGCGCGTGCGGATCGCGTGCCGGATGCGGTGAGCTGTTCATGGGTTCAACCGGACCTCCAGAGGGGATGAAGTGTCCCTGATCATTCAAGATTTTATTGTATCCGGCAGAGGGCTGCCGTACTACGACGTGTGCCCACTGCCTTTGTGGAGCTGGTCGGCACGACGCGCATCACGCTGTTTGATTTCGTTCCACAGGTGGCGGTAGGCGTTGGCCTCCTGGCTGTCGCGCGCGTAAGAGAAGACCGGCGAGCGTTTCACCCCCATGGCCTCGATGATGTTGGATTCGGGGATGATCGATTGCAGAAAGATCGGGTGCTTGCCGAAGACATTGCGGGTCACCACGCGATGGATCGGTTTGTTCTCGTTGATCATGTTGAAAAACGGCAGCACATGCAACCGGTTGGCGCGCCGCTTGACCAGAAACTGCACCAGGCTGTTGTAGGCGCGCAGCGACAGGGGGGTTGGGATCAGAGGGATCACCAACAGATCGGAGATGTGAAAGACGTTCTCCGCCAGCACGCCGATGCCGGGCGGGCAGTCGATGAAGACGTGATCATAGTGGGATTCCAGGTGTTTCATCAGCTTGTTCAGCGCTGAGAGCGGCTTGGAGCGCTGGTCGATCAGGGTCTCCATGTGGCGGTAGGAGAGATCGGCGGGCAGCAGGTCGAGATTGGGAAAGCCGGTCATGCGCAATGCGGGGCGCACATCCGGATGTGCGCCCAAAAGCTCCTTGGCCCCCCCTTTGACCACAGGCTTGACGCACAGATAAAAGCTGCTGCTCCCTTGAGGATCGAGATCCCAGATCAGGGTTCTGGCCCCCTCGGAGGCGGAAAGATAGGCCAGATTGACGGCAGTGGTGGTTTTTCCGACGCCGCCTTTGATGTTATACAAGGAAAAAATCTTCATAAGCGATCTTGCGCTCCTTGCGGGGTAAAGATGTGACATCGTTGTGGTTCATGGGGGGAAAAGCAAACTATATCGGCTTTGTCGGTTGAAATAAAGGCGTCAATGTGCGTATTCTTGTCAAAGTTGGTCTTTAATGGGGGTGAAGTCCAGGATAATCAACGGGGAGGAGCGCTTATGAAAGTGGCTGTGGCCTATGCCGAGGATAAACGGCAGGTGCTGTTCAATCTGGAAGTCGCGGATGGCACCACTGCCGAGGCGGCGATTCGTCAGTCGGGGGTGTTGGTCCGTTTCCCCACCCTTGATCTGGGAGTGAACAAAATCGGGATTTTCAGCAAGATCGTGACTCCGGATCAGGTGCTGGCTGAAGGGGATCGGGTGGAGATCTATCGTCCGGCCCTCGGCAAACCGCCGAAAAAGGAGCGTGCGGCCAAGGGTGCTGCGGCATCCGATGAAGGAGCGGGCGAGGAGTGAGTTTGGCACTGCCCGGGGCGACACGCTACCGGTTGACCCTGGAGTACGATGGCAGCCGTTATTCCGGCTGGCAGCGCCAGGCACCAGGGATGGTGACGGTGCAAGGGGTGGTCGAGGAGGCGTTGGAACGGCTCTGCGGCCATCCGGTCCTGCTGGTGGGGGCGGGGCGTACCGATACCGGGGTGCATGCTTTGGGGCAGGTGGCCCATTTCGATACCTTCAGGCCGCGCGATCCGGAGGTGTTTCGGCGCGCCTTGAATGTCCTGACCCCGCCGGATGTGACGATCCTGGAGGCGGCACGGGTAGCCGACGGCTTTAATGCCCGTCGGGCCGCCTGGCGCGAATATCGCTATCGCATCCTGCCGCGTCGGGCCGCCTCGGCGCTGGATCGCGCGCGGGTTTGGCACCATCCGGGCCGTCTGGATCTCGATGCCATGAACCGGGCAGCGGAGTGTCTGGTCGGCACGCACGATTTTTCGGCGTTTCGCTCCGCCAACTGCCAGTCGTTGACCCCGGTGCGAGAAGTCATGCGGGCGCAAACGCTCATCGTGGGTGAGGAGTTCCATTTCGTCATCCGCGCCAACGCCTTTTTGTATCACATGGTGCGCAACCTCGTCGGCAGCCTGGCGTTGGTCGGTCGCGGCAAATGGTCGCCGGAGCGGTTCGCCGAGGTGTTCGCCGGCCTGGATCGACGTGCCGCCGGTCCCATGGCCCCGGCGCACGGGCTCTATCTGGCACGCGTCCATTACGCCAGCGTGGATCCACTATCCGAAACGGATTGAGCGGTTCGACCAGATCCTTATCCCTGATCCGAGCCCATTATTTTGGTATGGGTTTGCTGCCCGAAACGGATTGAGCTGTGCGTCCGGATCGTTTATAGTTACTTGATCGAGTCTGATTATCGCGTCACGCAAGGCCATTCACCCCGGAGGAACTCATGACGATCACCAAGACCGAAGGCGTCTTATTGTTGGGCATTGATTTGGGCACGGCGCGCACTGCGGTCATGAGCAATCGCCAGTATCGGGCACTGGTCCATACGGTCGTGGGATTTCCGAGGGATATCATTGGCGTCAAGATTCTCAACCGCACCCAGGTGATCGGCGTGGAGGCGATCGAAAAACGGTCCATCCTGGAGCTCTATCACCCGTTGCAAGATGGGGTGCTCAAGGAGGCGAGCGAAAAGGATCTCGATGCGGCGCGCGAAATTTTGCAACATGTGGTCGAACTGACCCAACCCAAAGGCGGGGAGAAGATCTGCGGCATCATCGGCGTGCCGGCTCGTGCCTCGGCCTCAGACAAGAACCAGTTGCTCAAAATCGCCAAAGAGTTCATGAATATCGCCATGGTGGTCTCCGAACCGTTCATGGTGGCCTATGGACAGAATCGTCTGAACAACGCCATCATCATGGATGTGGGCGCGGGCACCATCGACATCTGCGCCATGCGTGGCACCGTGCCTGGACCCGAGAGCCAGATGAGCATTTTAAAAGGCGGTAACTACATCGATGCCCTCTTGGAAACCGCCATCCGCGATGCCAATCCCGGCGTGCAGATCGATCGCTATCTGGCCCAGGGGATCAAGGAGCGCCACGGCTTTGTCGGTGAGCCGCAACAGCCGGTGATCGTGCCGCTGCGCATCCAGGGCAGACCGGCAGATGTGGATGTCACCGAGCCTTTGCGCATCACCTGCGAAACCATCGTCGGCGACATCGTCGAGGGGATCAAACGCATGCTGTTGCAATTCGATCCCGAAAGCCAGTCGTTGGCGCTCTCCAATCTGCTTTTGGCCGGCGGTGGATCGCGTATTCGCGGTTTGGGTCCAATGATCGAGTCCTGTTTGCGCGATTACGGGCAGATCCGGGTGACGCTGGCCGATGATCCCGATTTCTCCGGGGCCGAGGGGGCCTTGAAGCTGGCCATGGAGTTGCCGACCGAATATTGGGATCAGATCGGCGAGGTGATCGGGAGTTGACGGATCGCGCCTGCAACCGTCCGAACATCGCTTGATAGCAATCGCATGGAATCACGACTGTATCGCGAGGGAGCGAAGTGATGCGTGACGGTGAGTCCCGTTGGTTTCCGTTTCTGTTCTCCATGGTCTGGACCGTGCTGCTCGCCGGCGGGGCGGTGCTGTTCGGAGTGCGCGTGTTTCGCGAACTCGACGTGGTGGCGCTCTCCCAATGGGCCTCCCTGCCACCTTTTTTGAGTGTCCCACTGCAACGCCAGGGGGATAACGCCATCATCGCCACCCTGGCCGGGGTGGTGGCAGCCTTCCTGTTTCTCTTCATCGCCGGTTATCTGCTGCAAGCGCTGCTCGACGGTCTGCGTTTGGGGCTGGTGGCCCGTTCCCTGCAAAAGCGCGCGTTGAACACCGATGACCCGCGCATCGATCCCCCCTTGGCGTGGAATTGGTTTTATTACGGACGTTTCAGTCGCTTGTGGCGCGAGTTCGCCAGCTCTTTGAGCCTGGAATCCATTGCGGATTCGCTCCAGGGTAAAACCCGCATGACCTGGGTGGCGACCCTCGCACCGGAGATGGTCTTCAGCCAGCAGAGTCTGGTGGATGTGCCGATGCGGGTTGAGTTTTTCCGTCATCTGCCGGGAATTTTGACCGGCGCGGGGATTGTCAGCACCTTTGCCGGCATTCTCATGGGGTTGACCGGTTTTGACCCATCGGTCGGCGCCGATCAGGTGACCCGCGAACTCCAGGGGCTCTTCACCGGGGTCTCGACCGCTTTTTCCGCCTCGTTTTTTGCCATCGTCACCGCCATCCTGGTCACGGTCGTCGAAAAATTTCTGCTGCATTGGCGTTATGCCCAGGTGGTTGCGTTGCAAGGGCAGCTCAACCGGTTGTTCGTCGTGGCGGGCACGGGCGGGGTGTCCCACTCGGCTGGCACGGTTACCCCCTGGGAAACGCCGGTGGATCGGATCGTCGCGGCGATCGAACGGTTGGAGCCGCTTCTGGCGCGCGAGCGCGGCGAGCGCGAAGATGCGATCATGGCGGTCAATCTGGGGTTGAGCGGTGTGATGGCCACCATGGAGCGGATCTTTGAGACCCATGCCGCACGCGAGGCCGAACATCGGCAACTGTTGCGCGGTTGGGCGAGCGATCTGACCACGCTGATGCGCGGCATCGAAGCCGCATCCGGGCGACAAGTGGCGGCTTGCGAGCGGATCACGCTTGAGGGACACGAGGCGCGCGACTGGCTGGATGGTCGTTTGGCCACGCTGGAAGCCAAGCTGACGCCGACCTCCGAGCCGTTGAGCCTCCTGGAGGGGCAACTGGTCGGCTTTGCGGAGGCGTTGGCGCAGGACGAAAACAGTCGTGTTCAACTGGGAGAAGAGCTCCGGGCGGGTTTGAATCGCATCGAAGCGCAGCTGGCGCACACCATGAAGAGCCAGTCGGATTTTCTGGATGCGCGGGCTGGTGAGCGTGACCGGATTGTGCAGTTGGCCGAGCGGTTGGGGGTGGGTCTCGATGCCCTGGGACGCGGCGTGGACGATCTCGGCCAGGGGGTGACGGGTCTGGGCCGGGGGGTTGTCGATCTGGGCAGACGGTTGGAGGTGCAATCGGCGCAGCAGATCGAGCGCTCGCAGGAGTGGGCGGTGGGACTGGATCGCCTCTCCGATGGGGTGGAGGCGCAACGCGGGGTGTTGCAGCGCCAATTGGAGCTGGAGCGGGAGGGGTTCGCTGGTTTGAATCAACGGGTTTTCGAGATTTCCGGGCGCCTGGGCGAGGGGATCGGGCGGTTGGAGCAGGCGGTATCTGCCCGCGATGGGGCGTTTTCCGGCACTTTTGATGCCCGTTTTGCTGCGCTGGAGCGTGCTGCCGTTGATCAGGTGGAAGCCACGCGGGCGGTCGCTTTTGACCTTGCCGGAGCGATCGAGCGGGCGGCAGCCGGTCAGGACGCGGCGACGCGGGCGGTCGCTTTTGACCTTGTCGGAGCGATCGAGCGGGCGGCAGCCGGTCAGGACGCGGCGACGCGAGCGGTCGCTTTTGACCTTGTCGGAGCGATTGAGCGGGCGGCAGCCGGTCAGGACGCGGCGACGCGAGCGGTCATTGCCGAGTTGACGCATGCCATCGAGCGGGCGGCAGTCGGTCAGGATGAGACCGCGCGCGCCGTCGTTGCCGAGTTGACCGGTGCGATCGAGCGGGTGGTCACGGGGCAGGGTGAGGCGGTGCGATCGTTGAGCGAGTCGCTGTACGGCTCGCTGGAGCAGTTGAGGCGCGAGCAGGGCACGGCGATTGTGAGTCTGTCGGGCCGGATGGGCGAATGGGGTGAGCGCCTGGAAGGGTTGCGTGCCGTTGTGAATGAGATCGTGACGAGCCTGGATGCGTGCGGTGGGGAGTTGAACTCCTGGCGCGGCGAGCAGTTGGAGCGGGTCGAGCGGTTGCGGCAGGGGATCGAGGCGATGAGTGGCCGGATGCCGGCGGGTGAGGCGCTTGCCGGTTGGATCCGTGAGGCTGTCGAGTCGCTGTCGCAGGCTGCCGAGGGGCGCCAGGTGCGTCTGGAGGAGCGGTTGCAGGGGGCGCGTGGTGAGATTTTGACCCGGCTCGATGCCGGGGTTGCTTCCATCGAGGCGGTGCGGGGTGCGGATGAGGAGTTGGCGCGGCGCATCGAAGGGGTGCTGCATCGTCTGGAGGCGTTGCAGGGGGGGTGGCGTGCCGGGATTGATGAGATCGTGGCGCGGATCGGTCAGGCGGCGAGCGCTTCGGACGGCTTGTTGAGAGAGCTTTTGTTGAAGGTCGAGCGGGTGGCTGCCTCGGGCGAGGAGGGGATGGCGCTGTTGTTCGGCGAGATGGGACGCGAGATGGAGCGGATGCGGCGGCAGATCCGCGAGGCGGCAGGCCAAGTGACGGTGCAGACGCGCGAGTGGTTGACCTCGAGTGCGGTGGGCGGGGAGGAGAAGTTGCGTTCCCTGGCGCGCGGGGTCTCCGAGGAGGTCAAGAGCACGCTGCACACCCTGGCCGACGAGCGGCAGCAGCGGGCCGGGGATCGCGAAAGCGCGTTGGTCGAGCGGTTGCTGACCCAGACCGCCGAGCAGGCCGAGGGGGTGAAGGTTGCGGTGTTGGAGGAGCTGGAGGAGACGGCGAAGCAGTTGGCGACCCATCTTCAGTTCTCGGGCGAGGCGTTGTCGCGGTCGCGCGAGGAGATGGGGCGTGAAGTGGTGAACGTGATCGCCGAGCGGATGGAGAGTGCGTTTGGTGGTGTTGCCGTGGAGCTGGCCGAGATGCGCGGACGTCTGGTGGCCGAGCGCGAGGCGATGGAGCAGTCGTTGCAGGCGTGGGTGAACGAGGCCTCCCGCTCCACTGCTGAGGAGAGTCGGGTGTTGACGCAGCGGTTGATGGAGGTGCGCAGCCACTTCGATGAGCGCCATCAGGGGGTGATCGGCGTGATCGATACGCTGGGCAAGGGGTTGGAGCGTGATCTGGAGCGGTTGCGCGAGGGACTGTATCACAAGAACGAGGAGTCGGCGCGTCATGTGGAGGAACAGCTGACCGAACTGGGTCAACTGCTCGAAGGGGTGGTGACCGGTTTGGGACGCGAGCAGAGCGTCTTCATCGAGATGCTGGGCGAGCGGTTGGATACGCTGCGCAAGCGGTTGCGGGTCAAGTGAGCGGGTGGCGGCCATGACCTTCGAGCGCATATGTCTGCGGATTGAGGGGGTTGACGGCGAGCGGGCGCCGTTGAGCGAGCATCCGGTGGTGCGTGCCGCATTGACCGGCAAGGCGCGTCGTTTTGAGCGGACCGAGAGCCTGTATGACACGCCGGATCGGCTGTTGTTGCGGCGAGGTATCCGTTTGACGGCCTGGCGGACGGATGCGAAGTGGCAGGCGTGTGTTCATGGTATGACCTCGGAGGGCGGTGCGCGTGGTCGGGAGTGGAGTTGCGGGGATGCGGAGGGGCCGGAGTGGAGCGGTTTGAAGCGGCAGCTGCCCGAGGCGTTGCTGGAGGGGGTGAAGGGCAGGGAGTTGGTGCCGCTGTTCACGGTTGCGATGCGCGAGGAGCGTTGGCGGCTGGAGTATCCGGACGGCACCCGGATGGTGATGTGGGAGTCGCACGGCTTGTTGGAAGGTTCGTGGGGCGAGGAGTCGTGGCACGAGGTGCGGCTGGAGAGCGAGACCGGGATGACCGTCCGTTTTTTGCAGACCGTGTTGGCCTTGGCGCGTCATTGCGCGGCGGGATTGGAGCCGTTGTCCCCGTTGGAACGCGGGGTGGCCCGGCTCCATCCAGAGGCGATCCTGTCGCCGGAGTTGGCGGGGTGCGCCGCGCTGCCTGGTGAACGGCTGGTGGATGCGTTGGTGCGGCTGGGTCGGGCACAACTGGATGGTCTGTCGGGTCAGCTGGCCGCACTGCGTGCGGGAACGGGTGCATCAGCGGCGCGCGCTGTTGAGCGGATGCTCGATGGGATTGCCGGTCTGCACGATCTGGTGAACTGGTTTGCCGAGTTTCTGCCAATCGGTTGGCAACGGGAGATGGTTGAGGAGCTTTTGTGGTTGCGGGGCGAGTTGCTGCCGTGTCGCGCGGGGGACGGCGTGGTGGGCGAGTTGAACGCGCAACGGCGTGGTGTATCTGAACCGGAACGGTTGTCGGTTTGGGGTGCGGCAGTCGAATTCGCGCGGGAGCAGGCGTGGCAGCGGGCGCGTCAGGCGACGGGATCGTTGCGTTGCGCCCGTTTGTTGCTGGGGTTTGCGATTTGGCTGCATGGTGCCGAGGGGGTCAAGGGGGCGGCGGCTGAGAGCGACTCGGTGGCGATCGGGCGTTTGGATCTGCCGGTTGAAGGGGTGGCGCGCGAGTTGTTGCGCGGATTGCATCGGCCTTTGCGTGGCTGGGCCAAGGTGGAAATCGACGTGCGCGCTGGAGAGGAGGCGTTGAACTCTCCGGGTGAGGCGTTGCTGCACATGGAGCGGGCGGTGGCCTGGTTTGGTGGGTTGTTCGTCGAGCGCAAGGCCGGGGGGTATTGTGCGGGTTTGAGCGATTTGGCCGGCTTTTGGCGTGCTTGGCGCGATATGAACGAGCGGGAGCGACTTTGGCAGCAGTTGAGCCGCGATCGGGGTGTTGTTGCGGCCTTGGCAGCGCGTGAGGAGGAGGCGTTGCGGCACTGGGTTGCCGGGTGGCAGGCGGCGCGGATGCATGCGGTGGTCGAGGGGATGGAGCTGGCGCGGGAGCGGTTCGTGCGGATGGCTTCGCCGTTTGCGCGGGAGTGAGGGGGAAGTTGATTTGTTCAACCAGACCCGGCTTGGAATGTGTGGCTTTTAAACCGCACCCAGCTTGGAATGTGTAGTTTTTTCTGGTGAAAAAGGTTTTTGCGAAAAAATGCGCCGCGCGCGGCCTTCGCCTGCTTCGTTTCCGTCTTTTGGAAACGAAGCAGGCAGTTTGCACACAGCCTTGCGGATCAGGCTGTCAAATCAGCTTGGTTGCTCCACTACGCATCCCAAAATGGGTGCGGTTTGGAAACGACTCCCGCATCTTGCACAGGGCTTTGCGGAAGATGACGTTTCTCAAGATGGTTGCGGGTATTCAGAGAATCCTGAAAAGTCACAAATTTTGTATGTTTTCCGAGAATGGATTTGATAAGCTGGTGCCATCGTCAACTCCTTGAAAGGAGCGATCGGATATGAGCACTGCCGTTGTGTTTGATACCTTGAAGTTTGTCCGTCGTCTGCGTGAAGCTGGCGTGGATGAGCGCCAGGCTGAAGCGCTTTCGGATGCCTTTAAAGAGGTTCAGGATGCGCAACTGGCGCTTTTGGCGACCAAAGCGGATCTGCGTGATCTTGAGTACCGGCTTGCCGTGCGATTGGGTGGGATTCTGATCGCTGGTTTCGTTGTGTTGGCGGTCATCTTGTAGATTCATGAGGGTGTGGTTGACAAAAGGAGGCTGTTGATCTTTCCGATCCGGACCGCCTCATTGGAATCAAGGGAATACGGCATGCCGATGTTCGGATTGCGACAGGGGCGGCGGTCCGGGGTGGATGAGGGGCCGGGAAATCCGTTCTGGATCAGCTATGCGGATCTGATGACCGCCTTGGTGATGCTGTTTCTGGTGGTCATGAGCATCTCCATGGTGGCGATCTCCTCGCGGCCCATGGTGGAAAAACGGCAGCGGGCCGGCGATATCCGCATGATCTTGACCCAGCTCGATCTCATGGCCGAGGAGGCGGGGCTCGATCTGCGCGTCAATCACGAAGACCATTCGATCAACTTCGGGGACAAGGCCCGTTTCGCCTTCAACAGCTATCAGCTGACCCCCGAGGCGGTGGAGACCTTGCGCGCTTTTGTGCCGGTGCTGCTTGAGGCCAGATCCGGGGCCGAGGGGGAGCGCTGGATGGAGCGGGTGCACATCGAAGGGTATACCGATGCTGCTGGAAGCTATCTCTACAACGTTGACTTGAGTCTCAAACGGGCGCAATCGGTGCTGTGCGCCCTGCTCTCCGTGGATCTGCCGCCGGAGAAGTTGCGGCGTTTGCAGGAGCTGTTGATCATCGACGGGGCCTCGGTAACCGCCATCAAGTCGAGTCCGGAGGAGAGTCGGCGGGTGGAGATGCGTCTGGAGTTCCGGCGAGTGGGTGATGCTGCGAGCGTCAAGACGCCTCCCGATCTGCCGATGGGGCGGTGTGCGCTGGCGGTTGAGGAGGGCAGGAAAACGCCGGCCTCGCCCGTCAAACCCGTTGCCGGGGAGCCGGGCCGTCTGCCCGCCTGGTTGGATCTGTTCCGCGAGCAGTTGTTGGAGCAGTGAGACTCCACCCATTTGTGCGGATCGGGCGGCTATGACATCGATTCCATCATCTGATCCGTTGCCGCCAACCTCCACTCCTCCGGGTCGGGCAGCTGTGGCCTTGTCCGGCGGGGTTGATTCCGCGACCACGGCGGCCTTGTTGTTGTCGCAAGGGTGGGAGGTGATCGGCCTGACCATGCAGTTGTGGGATCACGGCCATTGTCTTCCGAGTGGTCAAGGTCGCACCTGCTGCGCGCCCGAGGATGTGCAGGATGCGCGCCGCGTGGCCCAAACCTTGGGAATCCCCTTCTATGTACTCGATCTGGAGGCCGATTTTCGCGCGGCGGTGGTCGAGGATTTCCTGTCCGCTTATGCCGCCGGACGAACCCCAAACCCTTGCATTCGCTGCAACCAGCTGCTCAAATTCCGCCTGCTGCTTGATAAGGCGCAGGCCCTGGGTGCCGGGTTTCTGGCCACGGGCCACTACGCGCGAATCGAACAGGTTGGGGGTGTGCCCTGGTTGCGGCGCAGTATGGATGCCAAAAAGGATCAATCCTACTTCCTGTTTGCCACCCGGATCGAGGATTTGGCCCGGATACGTTTCCCATTGGGGGATCTGACCAAGGGGCAGACGCGCGCGCTGGCCGAACGGTTCGGTCTGCATCTGGCGGAAAAGCGCGAGAGCATGGATGTCTGTTTTGTACCGGACGGGGATTATCCCGCTTTTTTCAAGCGCATGGGGTGTGAGGCGGCCTGCACGCCGGGGCCGATCGTCGATCGTGCGGGACGCCAGCTTGGCACCCATTCGGGGCTTGGGCACTACACCGTTGGGCAGCGTCATGGCCTGGGGATCGCGGTGGGTTATCCACTGCATGTGCTGGCCATCGAGGCGCCCTTCAACCGGATCGTGGTCGGACCCGCCGAGGCGCTGCTGAGCGATCGGTTGGAGGTCGACGGGATCCATTGGCTCGATCCGCGCCCCTTGGAGGGCGCTTTGCCAGTATCCGCGCAGATCCGGCATGCCACGCCTGCGGTTCCCGCGCTGCTTGAGCCGCTTGAGGGGGGATCTGTTCGGGTGGTGTTTGAGACCCCGCGACGTGGGATTGCACCGGGGCAGGCGTGTGTCTTTTACGTCGGAGATCGGGTGCTTGGAGGTGGATGGATCCGGTAAATTTTTTCATCGCTACAGAATCCCTGGAGTCTGGAGACAATTTTGATAAGATCCTTAACAGGAAAATCGGGAATCCTGATCCATTCATGATGTGGTTGCAATCAGAGCCTGTTTTTCCAAAACCTGGTGAAAAGGTGATCGTGATGATAGCGCATCGACTGTTGGACAATATCCCCTTCTTCTGGTCCTTCACCGAAGAGGAGAAGGAGCGTCTGGTCGGGCTGGATTGTTATTTTGAGACCTATCAGGCCGGTGATTATCTGATCCATGAGGATGCCGAGGACAACTCCTTGTTCATCATCCTCAAGGGGACGGCCAATGTGACCAAGAAGTCCCACCCAAAGCAGGTGATCACCGTGTTGGAACCGGGCACGGTGTTCGGTGAGATCTCTTTTCTCACGCAAAGGCCGCGTTCCACCAATGTCGTGGCCAACGAGAAGATGATCTGTTTTACGATCACCGGCGACACGATGCGTGATCTGGATTCGCAAATGCAGCACAAAATCAAGGACCAACTGATTGAAATTCTGGTACAGAGGCTCGATCAGTTGAACCAGACCCTCTTGAACCTGGTGCGATAAGCCAAAGGGGCGGGAGGGATGAAATGATGGAGAGTGTCAAGAAAAAAATATTGAGTCAGCCATCTTGTGGGCCGATAAGAAGCGTGAGAGAATATCATTGGTTACAACCTCCAAGTGAAAGAACGGGCATTTTTATAAGGTTCTGATTCGACGGGTGTGATGAGATGTTCAACGCCATTCCAGCCATCAATCTTTTGGGGACGAGCAACCCGATGTTGGAGCAATCCAACCTCGTCAAGCTGACCCACGAGATCCGCACGAATAATTCGGAGCGGCTGGAAACGCGCAGCGTCGCGGATGTCAAACAGAACGCCAAAAGTCGCAACGCCCGTCGTCGTCACGAGTCCGAGGAAGAGGATCCCGAGGGTGGAGAGGACTCCTTTCCCTCCCCTCGCCACAAACCAACCATTCAAGAACGCCTCCTTTTGGCCAAACAAGGCAAGGTCAGCCTCAATCAGCGTGCGGTGAACACCTTGTTTTTGCAGCAAGCCAAGAGCGGTGGCGTCCAGAGGGATCTCCAACCCGAAACGGATCGTCCATCGATAGACGTGGTCGCCTGATCGATTGATACAGACCCGGCTCCTGATCTTTGCATCGGGATCTCGTCGTCTGATCGATGGATCAAGACCTGGATCGTATGATCTTTTGATCGGGTGGTTGTCTGATAATGGAAATCATGATCGTCGGGGCGGGGCTTGTCGGGATCACCCTTGCCAAGAGTTTGACCGTTGAAGGCCACAACGTGGTCATCATCGACAACGATCTGGGGGTGATCCGTCACCTGCAGGAGACCATGGACCTGCAGGCCATGCACGGCGATACCTCGGATGGCGCCTTCCTGCACACCGCCGGCCTGGACAAGGCCAATCTGATCCTGGCGGTCACCAATTCGGATGAAAGCAACATCATCATCACCCTGATGGCCCGGGCGGTCAATCCTTCGGCGCGCATCATCGCCCGGGTGCGCAAAAAACAGTTCCTCGACAATCCGGCCCTGATGCGCGGGGAGAGCTTCGGCGGGGCCACGATCTTCAGCCCGGAATACGCGGCAGTCGAGAACGTGATCGACCTGTTGCAGGTCGACCAGGCCTTCGAGGTGGTGCCGTTCGACGATGGATCAATCAGCATCGCCGGCTTCCGGCTGGGGGAGGAGAGCCCGCTGATCGGGCGTCCGCTGATGGAGATCGCGGAGTTGTCCCAGGTGGGTGCCCTGATCGTCGCGGTGGACAAGGGCGGTGAAGTGGTGATTCCCAACGGTCGCACGATCTTGAACGTGACCGATCGGGTTTTCATTACCACTGGCGCCCGCACCGAACTGGCCAAAATCCTCACCCTCTTGGGACGCAGGCCGGTGCAAAACCGCAAGATCGTGATTGCCGGCGGTGGCTGGAAGGCTGAGCAGATCGCCGCGCGGATTGAAAAGGAGGGGATCCCGGTCTTCATTTTGGAAAAGAGTATGGAGCGGTGCCAGGAGTTGGCGGCCAATCTCGATGAGACCGCCGTGCTGCACTCGGATGCCACCGATCCGGAGACGATCCAGAAGATGGCTCAAGGCACCTCCACCTTCATTGCCTTGACCGGGCAACAGGAGGTGAATCTGGTGCTCTGTCTTTTGGCGCGCAAGTTCGGCGCCCGTCGTTCGATCGCCTTGATGGACAACGAAGCCTATCTGACCATGGCGCCTTCGCTGGGAATCGATGCCGTGGTCAGTCCCAAGCTGGCGGCAGTCGGCAAGATTTTGCGTCACTTGAGTCAAGGCAAGGTGGTCGATGCCGCCATGATGCTCAATGGCCGGCTCGATGCGGTCTACGTCGAGATCCAGGAACCTTCGCGCATGCTCGGCAAGCCGCTTAAAGAGCTCGGGTTGCCCAAGACCGTGATCGTGGCCGCAGTGGTCAAGAGAGGTCAAATGGTTGTGCCGAATGGCAATCTGGTGCTCAACGCCGGGGATCATGTCCTGTTGATCACCTATCCGGGCTCTTTCCAGCATATCGACAACTACCTGGGCCAAAAATGAACCTCCTGTTCGATCTGCGCGTGCTGAGCCTGCTGATCGCTTTGATCACCGGGTTCGAGATCTTCCCGTTGCTGCTCGCTCTTTATCTGGGCGAGAATCCCATGGCGCTCGCCCAATCGATCGCGGTCTCCTCGATTGCCGTGCTGATCGGCTTGATCGTGACCCGCAAGGCCAGCCCCCAATTGAGTCCGCGCGATGGATTCCTGATCACCAGTCTCGGCTGGTTTCTGGCGGCCTTCTTTGGCGGGTTGCCGTATGTGTTCCATCCGGAGGGGCTGGACTGGTCCTCGGCCTTCTTTGAAACCGCCTCCGGATTCACCACCACCGGCTCTTCGTCCATGACCGATATCGAGGTGTGGCCGCAGAGCATTCTGTTGTGGCGCAGCACCACCCATTGGCTGGGCGGGATGGGGATGATCCTCATGGCCATCGCCATC